>DASRQW010000527.1 GCA_035696245.1 Longimicrobiaceae bacterium
TGATTGCGCTAAGCGAGACTCGGCCCAGTCAGCAGCCGCTGCACCGCTGGCGCGATGAAACCACCGGGTGGGAACGGCCGTCGCTTCCGGACGAGGCTCCGCGCGGGGTCGGATCCCGCGCGGTTGCCGAAGGATGGACGCTTGGTGCGGGGCGCGCTCCAATGTTCGAGCAGGCGAGTCGTGGCCGTTCGCAGCATCCATAGGTAGATGTGCGGCGGGAGACTGCCGGGCGTGGCGTTTCGGAGAGCACCGCGGCTGCCGGCAGGCTCGCGCCGCGGGCGGGGAGACCCCGGACGGAGGGCGGCAGGCAGTATCGCCGCCCGGAGGAGGAGGCTCCCCGCCCCCGCGCAGGAGACCGGCAGCGGTACCGCCGGGCTCCGGAGCGGCCCGCCGCGACACACCCTCCGCCGCACGCAGAGAGACCGGAACCCCGCTCTTGACGCTGCCTGACCGGCGGGAGACCTTTAGCCCTCTCCGCCGCCCGGGCGCGGAGCATCACCCGCACCGAGGCCCCGCGTGAAGGCCGACACCTTCGCCAAGCTGCTCGTGCTGGACACGCTGATCGACGCGGAGGTGGGCTTCTACCTGGAGCACCACCCGCCCGCCGAGGCGCGCTTCCGCGAGGGCCTGGTGTCGCGCATCAGCGACCTGGTGGACCAGGTGGACGCGCTGGACGCCGTGGCCGCGGCCCGCGTGTACGACGCCGTGGTCGACTTCATGGCCGAGCTGCCGGAAGACGACGACGAGGGCGTGGTGGAGACCACGCTGCGCTTCAAGCGCACGGTGGACCGCATCACCGCCCGCGGCATGGAGCGCGCGGACCTGGCGCAGCCCGCCACCTGGGCCGTGGTGCTAGACGAGCTGCTGGACGTGCTGGCGGCCGAGCACGCCGCGGGAGTGCAGCCCGACGGCGAGATCCGCCCCCACGAGCTGGCCCGCGCGCGCCTGCTGCTGCACCGCGCCCGCGACGCCGCGGACCGCATGGCCGCCACCCTGCCGGCCGAGCGCCGCGCCGAGGTGCGCGACGGGCTGGACCGGCTGGCCTTCGCCGTGGGAAGCCGCCGCCTGCCACCCGACGCGGTGCAGCTGCTGATCGCGGCGCCGCAGCGTGTGGCCCGCCGCTACCGCCCATCCACATTTTCCCGCATCGGAGGCTTCGTGATCGGACAGCTTCTTCGCCGCCGCGCCGCCGGCGGGCCGGAGGGCCAGTGACCGCCCCCGGCCGCCGCCTGGTGAGCATCCGCCGCCTGGTGCGCCAGGAGCGCATCACCGAGTACGGTGCGCTGTGGCTGGCCCTGCGCGACGCGGCCACGGCGCGCGGCGCCCACGCGTGGCACTTCCTGTCCAACAGCGTGGAGGGCCTCTTCTTGGAGTTCCTGGAGTTCGGGTCGGAAGAGGACATCCGCACCGACCCGGCGACCATCGCCGCCATCCAGGCGCTGCACGCGGCCTTCAACGAGCCGTACCCGCCGCCGGTGACGCTGGAGGAGTGGGTGGAGATCCCGCACGCCGCGGGGCCCGCGTGAGCGAGCGCGAGCGGCTGCTGGACCTGCTGGTGGAGCGCTCCATCCGCCTGGGCGACTTCGTGCTCGCGTCGGGCGCGCGGAGCAGCTACTACGTGGACTGCCGCGCCACCACCACCCACGCCGAGGGCCAGTTCCTCGTGGGCCGCCTGGGCCTGGCCGCGGTGGAAGATGCGGGGCTGGCTCCCGAAGCCGTGGGCGGGCTGACGATGGGCGCGGACCCGGTGGCGTACGCGATGGCGCACGCGTCGTGGCTGGCGGGGCGGCCGGTGCACGCCTTCTCGGTGCGCAAGGAGGCGAAGGCGCACGGCACCGGCAAGCGCGTGGAGGGCTGCTTCGCGCCCGGTGCCCGCGTGGTGGTGATCGAGGACGTGGTCACCACCGGCGACAGCGCGCTCAAGGCCTGCGCCGCCGTGGACGCCGAGGGCGGCGAGGTGCTGGCCGTGCTCACCCTCGTGGACCGCGAGAGCGGCGGCCGCGAGAAGATCGAAGCCGCCGGCCACCGCGTGCTCTCGCTCTTCCAGGTCTCCGAGTTGCTGGAGCGGGCACGGCAGGGCGGGGCGTAAACAGACGCCACCATCGTTGCAAACCGGCATGGCGTCGGTCCGCTGCGGAGGCACAACATGGTTCGTATTCCGACTCACGCGCCGCCGGCGCATCCGGGCGAGACGCTCCGGGAAGACTACCTGCCGGACCTGCGGCTGACGCAGCAGCAGCTTGCTGCGCGGCTGGGCATCTCGTTCCGGCGCGTCAACGAGATCGTGAACGAGAAGCGGCGCATCACGCTGGACACGGCCATGCGCCTGGGCCGGCTCTTCGGACAGTCTCCGCAGTTCTGGCTCAATCTCCAGCTCGGGTGGGATGTCTATCACGCCCGGTCGCCCGCCGCCGCGGAGATCGAGCAGATCGAGCCGATGGAGATTTCCGCGGCGGGCGGCTGATCGGCGGCTTCACCCACGGACTCCCGCTCCGCCTCCCGGCACCGGAGTTGCAGCGCGCGTTTCGCGCCGTGGCGGCGCTGACTGCGGTGTACCTGTGGTGGGGGATGCGGTGGGCAGCCGCGGCCGAGTTTCCGACTGGCAGGAGGAGAGATGCGGATACTGCTGCAAGCCAGGTCGCACATAGTCGGTGCAGGCGCGGCAACAGCCTGTTGCGGTACCGGGTCTCGGTTGTGCCGCGGGCCGCTCGCCACGTCAGGCGTGCGGCCCGCCGTCGTTTCACCCAAGCGGGAGGTCTGGCATGGACAAGAAGCTGAAGCTGGACGCGGAGAGCCTGGACGTGGAGAGCTTCCGCACGGCCGAGCACGACGGGCTGCGCGGAACCGTGGTCGGCCAGGCGACGCTGGTGAAGACGTGCGCCGCCAGCTGCCACTGCACGTCGGTCGACATCGGGTGCTGGTGCACGGAGGCGTGCTGAGCGCGACGAGGTTCCTTCCCCATCCCAAGGAGCAGCCATGAGAAAGCTGCGGCTGGACCCCAACCTCCTCTCCGTGCAGTCGTTCGATCCCGCGACGGCGCGGCTTCCGGAGATGGAGGCGGGGGCCTTCTCGGTTCCTGCGCACGCCTGCGGCGGAACCGGCGACAGCACGTGCGTGGGCGAGTGCTTCTGCACCGAGTACTACACCTGCTGGGCGGGCTGCATCCAGGACTGACCCGCACGGCACGTTGCGCGGGGCCCGCCGGCAGCCCAGCCGGCGGGCCCTCGCTTTTTGACCACGTGGCGCGGACCTTCCATCGCGCCTTCCGGGTCCCGGCTGCGAGCCGGTCCGGCTCCCGCACCTACCTCTCCCTGCGAGACGATGGCTGCACCTTCATCCGACCTCGCGGGGTGGTTGCGCGCGGGCCACACGCTGGGGCGCGGGTGCTTCCGGGCGGAGAACGTGGCGCGAGATGGCGGGCGGACGCTGCTCGCGCTGCCGGTGGGGACGTTCGACGGCGGCCAGATCGCCTCGCCGGAGCGATACGCGCGGGGCCGCTTCCACGCCCGCCTGCGCACGGCGGATGCGCCCGGCTCCGTCACCGCGTTCTTCCTGTACGAGGACGTGCCGGGCGAGGCGAACGACGAGGCAGACGTCGAGATCTTCAACGACGGCTCCGGCCGCGCGCTGCTCACCACGTGGCGCCACGGCGTGCAGACGCGGTCCGAAGATGTCCGGCTCGGCTTCGATCCCTCCGCCGCCGCGCACGACTACGCAATCGAGCTGGACGCCGCGGAAATCCGCTTCCTCGTCGACGAAGCGCTCCTCGCCCGCTGGAGCGACGGACTGCCCACACGGCCCATGCGCGTGATGGCGAGCGCATGGTGGCCGTCGTGGCTTCGCGGCCCGGCACCCGCCGATACGAGGTACAGCACCATCGAACAGATCAGCATCGACGCGGAGCCGGCGCGTACCGGCGCCGAACGGTGGCGCATTACTGCCGCGACCCCCCATCTCCTGCTCGACGGAAAGCTGGGATAGGGCTGGCGGAATCGCAGTGCGTCGGTGGTGTCGCGGCTGAGATTCCGGATGCGATGAATCGCGCCCCTACACGGCGCATATCTTTCCCATATCTGGAGATACAGGATCGGAGAGGGGATGTAACAGCTCTGGAGATGCACGGGCGGAGGGTGGACGGAACAGCGGCGGATGCTTCTCAAGGAGAGGCATCCGCCGCTGTTCATCGGCCGGTCGTGCTTCATCTACCATCCGCGATCAGCCTAGGCTCTGTCTGACGAATCGCTTTTTGCGGGCATGCTCGTCCCCCCACAGGAGGAGCGAGCATGAGATTACCTGCGGCTGATGCCTGCTCAGCGGCCTAACACCAAGTTCAGCGGCGCCGGGCGGCACCGCTGCCTGCAGGCTCACTGTAGCTCCGGCCTGGCGTCCGCTGCAATGCCTGGTTCGGCGGCAGGGGCTCGCCGCTCAAGGCGAGGGGATCGGCACCCATCGGTCATCCTCCAGACGCTTCGGCTGCTCCACCCAGCCTCCTGGCTCCCATGGATCCCAACGCAGGTGGAATGTGCCGGACTGCAGAGGCGGTGCCTCAATCAGGAAGACACTCGGCCCGTCGCGCTGGCTGGCGTCCACGACCATATCGAAATCCAGGTGCATCGTTCGAGCGCCCTGGTAGAACGAGATACGGTTCACATGTAGGCGACAACCGGAGACAGAGTGCCAGAGATACCGCTTGGGATCTCCAGGAACTGGTAACGGCGAATGGTCGTCAAAGAAATCCCGCTCCGGCGCCTTCCCGGGATCGGTGGTAACAATGCTGTCTAGCGCGGCCGGGTTAACGTAGCGGCCCATCGAATCTCGCACCTCCACCAGCACGGCCACGGGCGAGCAACTCTGCGCCGCCACAGGCGCGGTCGCGGCAAAGACGAGTAGACAGGCGACTGCGCTTGGCAACTTCGAGTGGCTCACGGGACCAACCAATCAGCGGAAGAGGATAGGAAGCCGCCTAACGACACAAGGGTCAGGGGTGCGGGGCCGACGCGTAAGCCTCTCATCCACGCCGAAAGCATGCACGGCCCCGCATCCCCTGCAGCCGATTGTTAGGCCCGTAGCCTAA
>DASRQW010000528.1 GCA_035696245.1 Longimicrobiaceae bacterium
CTTGATCGCACAGGCGGGGTATAGTGCGGGTTAACTGGCCGAACGACCAGCCGCTCGTTCACCACACCTCGGGGAGGTGACCATGCAGAAGATGAGACTCTCCATCCAGGATCTGGAAATCGAGTCGTTCACCGTAACCACCATCTCCAATTCACGCCGTGGAACAGTACAGGGCGCACAGGGCATCATAGACAAAGATCCCGTCCACACCTACGACATGGGCTGCACGTACGCGTACGATTGCCCGATCACCTCGGGCTATCCCGGCTCCGAAAATCCCACCGTGCATCCCGACCAGATCAGCTGCGCGGCTCCCTGCTACACGCAGCCCGGCAGCACCTGCGACCCCTCCTACAATCCCTGCTACACGCAGCCGGGCAGCGGCTGTTAGCTCGTTTCCGGCTGCGCTGGTGCAACGCCCCTGCGTGTGGAAGGACGCCCGAGGCGATCGAACCGTGCGGATGTGCGGCCGGGTCAGAAGAGGGTGAGGAGGTCAAGGAGGAAGCCGATCGCCCTGGACGGCGTAGAGGGCTTCCAGAGTGCCGCGGATCCAGCGGATGCGCGCCAGCCGCTTCCACGACGATGGAGGCGGCTGGTTCACGTAGATGCGGCGCGGGCGTGCTTCCGGCGCGTTCACGGTCACCCCGCGTGGCAGATGCCCGTCGGCGCCGTAGGCCGGGCGCGGGGCGGCTTCGGGGCGCTCCTGGGTAGGCATGGTGCAGACCTGCGTCTCAACCTGACTGGGGATAGCGGGCGAGCACGTAGGCATCGATCTGGTCGGGCCTTGGCGAGCAGACCCAAGCCCTTGGCGAAGTTGACGTGCTGCCAACCCGGTCCGTCTCCCAATCTACAAGGGGCGCGATTCATCGCATCCGGAATCTCTCGCCACACGTGCCGCCGCAGGCAACCGACCACCGCCGACGCAACCAAAATCGCCCGCCGCGGAATCATCATCCGCGGCGGGCGACAACGATTCTCACCCGTACGTTTTGCGACAAGCCAGTTGACTCCGCGAAACGGGCGGAGTATGGTGCGAGCCGGCGGGCCGATCGGCCGGCCGGCCGATCACCACACGTCATGGAGGTGGCGTATGCGGAAGCTGAAGCTCTCCGTCCAGGATCTGGAAGTCGAGTCGTTCACCGTGACCACGAGCTCCCATTCGCGCCGCGGAACGGTGCAGGGTGCGGGCGGCAGGGACGCGGACGCCGTCAACGCCGGCCGCGGGTACGCGTACGAGTCCCCGAACGCGCCGGGCGATGCGCACGCCCAGAACCCCAGCATGTACCTGGACCAGCTCAGTTGCGCGGCGGCCTGCGAGACGCAGCCCGGCGGCACCTGCGACACGGCCCTCTCCTACGATCCCTGCTACACCGAGCTGGGCAAGGGCTGTTAGCTCGTGTCCGGCCACGCCGCTGCAACGTGTGGGAAGATGGCACGCGGCGAGCAAACCGTGCGGATGTGCTGCCGGCTCAGAACAGTGCGAGGACATCGAGAAGGATGCCGATGGCCTGGACGGCGTGAAGCGCTTCCAGGGTGCCGCGGAACCAGCGAATGCGCGCCAGCCGCTTCCACAAGGGTGAAAGCGGCTGGTTGACGTGGATGCGGAGCCGCCGGGGCGCCGGCGCGTTCACATTCACCCCGCGTGGCGCACGCTGTCGGCGAAGGGCCGCCGCGGGGCGGCCGAGGGGCCCTCCGTCTTACCGCGGACGATCTCCTCGATGCGCCCCAGCATGGTGTTGTCGCCGGCCTTGCTGGCGCCGAACAGGCCGTCGCGGTCTCCGGCAGCCTCACGGGCGCTGTACAGGTTGAGCCACAGGTCGAAGCGCTCGCTCAGCTCAAGCACCTTGTAGAAGAACCGGCCGCGCTTCTTCCCGCCGAACAGCAGGTCGATGACCGCCGCGGCGATGGAGACCTGGAAGAGCACCACGCCCTTCAGCCCGTCGATGAACATCTTGGCCTGGAAGATCGCGAGGTCGCGGATGATCACCTTGCGCGAGTGCCCGATCTCGATGCGCATCGTCTTGGCTCCGTTGGTTGCTTGTTGCCCCGGCCGCGCCGGGATTCCGGCTCGTACGTCGCGGAGGCCGCGCCGGTTTCAGCCGCCGCCCGCCAACGCGGGATACAGACGGAAGATAACGACGAATCGCCGGGCGAACAGTCCGACGTTCGGCCCGGGCGGCGCATCGGCCGTCTCGCTTCAGCCTCCGGCGTGTCCGAGCGCGGCGTAGGCGGCGGGGAGGACGTCGCGGGCCCACTCGGCGTACATCTTCCCCGATGGATGCAGCCCGTCCGGCGCGGTGAGGGACGGGTCGTGCGCGACGGCGCGGGAGCCCGGCGTGATGTCCACGAAGCGCGCGCCCGCCCGCTCCGCCTCGTCCCGGCCGATGGCGTTGAACGCGTCGATCTCGCGCCCGATCTGCGCGCGGTCGCGGCCTTCGGCGAACGGCGTGACGCCCCAGTCGGGGATGGAGACGACCACCACGCGCCCCGCATCTCCACCGGCGAGATCGACGGCCCGGGCGAGGAGCGCGCGGAGCTGCGTGCGGTACTCGTCCGCCGGCCGGCCGCGGTACTGGTCGTTCACGCCGATGAGCAGCGTCACGAGCGCGTACGGCCCCGCGGGCGCCGCCCGGTCGATGCCGGCGGAAAGCTCGTCCGTCGTCCAGCCCGTCGTGGCGATGATCTCCGGCTCGCCCACGTCCACCCCACGGGCGCGGAGCAGCGCCGCAAGCTGCACGGGCCACCGCTCGCCCTCGGCGACCGCCTCGCCGATGGTGTACGAGTCGCCCAGCGCCAGGAACGGCATCGTCATCCGCGCATCCTCTCCCGTCGTGTGTCCCCCGGGCGCGGCCCCGCACGCCGCCATCGCCGCGAGCGCGATGCCCATCATCCACCGAAATCCCTTCCGGCGACGCGAGATGCCCATCAACCGCATCCGCCAAGTTCTTCGCACGTCCGACGAAAGCACAGCGCGCTCGGGAGATGCGAGGCGTCCGGTGCGCATCTCCGGCTACGCGCTGTCGTCCATCGTGGTGCCGCAGTAGGTGCCGATGGCGTGCACCTTCTCGCCCGCGGCGTCGGCGACGCGGAACCAGTGGTGGCCGCCGGCTTCGGCCACCGAGAGCACCGGCCGCGACGGCAGCGGCAGCGGCGCACGGAAAGCGATTCGCACGCGGCGAAGCCCCGCCGGGTCGCCGCCCAGCAGCCGCTCGATCAGCGCGTGCGCCACGCGGGCCTCCGTCGCGAACCCGTGCAGGATGGGCCGCCGGAAGCCGAAGATGCGCGCCGTCGCCGGCCACAGGTGGATCGGGTTGTAGTCGCCCGAGACGGCCGCGTACCGCCGGCCGTCGCCGCCGCGAAGGTGCCACGTGGCAAGCTCGCGCCACTCCTCCGGCGGCGCGCCATCCGCCCCGTGCTCCTCCGCCCGCCGCTCCGACGTGGACGGCTTCGCGGGCGCACGAGAGCGAGCGAGGAAGACGGCGGACGACTGCGTGCAGAGGATGCCGGCTGCGTTCCAGTTGCGCGCGGTCAGCGCCAGCCGCACGCCTTTCGTCACCCGGTCGGCCCGCTCCAGCTCCACGCGGCAGCGCACGACGTCGCCCGCATGCAGCGGGCGCAGCGTGATGGTCTCGCTCTCCAGGTGCACCACGCCGCCCAGCGGGAGCGGCTTCTCCAGCCCGGCGAACAGCTCCAGCGTGGCCGCGGTCTCCCACGTGGCGCAGTAGATGGGGGGCGCGACGGCGCCCTCGCCGCGAAACGCCTCGATGCGCTTGCCGTCGGTCGCCGCCAGGTAGCGCGCCACCCGCCGCGCGTCGATGGCGATGCCCGTCTTCTCCACCGCGGGGCGCCGCCGCGGCACCACCGGCTGCTCGTCCCCGCCCTGCCCTCGCGCGCGAACGCCCTGCACGACCAGGCGCGCCATCGCCCGCAGCCCGTCCATGCGCGTGCTCATGCGGCGCCTCCGCGAGGGCGAACGCGGGTGCGTCGAGCGCGACCGCGGACGATCAGATCGACCAGACTGGAAGGGGGATCCGCTTGGCCGGGGATTCCAGGCGCGCCGACGGTTCGCCGGGGGTATGAAACCCCCGGCTCCGGACTGCGGTCGTCCTGCGGACGGACAGCTCGCACGACCGTGGCGGGGGTGGAAGGGGAGGGGCGCATCAGCCGGCGGCGGGGAGGAGCTGGACGGCGATAGTGCGCTCGCGCGGGCCGTCGAAGTCGCAGAGGAAGACGCCCTGCCAGCGGCCCAGCACCAGCTTCCCCCCGCTCACCAGCAGCGTGAGCGAGGGGCCGAAGAACGCCGTCTTCAGGTGCGAGTCGCTGTTGCCCTCGTCGTGGCGGTAGAACGGCTCGCGGTGCGGGATCAGCTGCTCCAGCTTGGCGAGGAGGTCGCGCGGCACGTCCGGGTCGGCGTTCTCGTTGAGCGTGAGCGCGGCGGTGGTGTGCAGGCTCTGGGCGACCAGCGCGCCCTCGCGCAGCCCGCGCCGCGCGAGGACTTCCTGGAGCTGCGCCGTCACGTCCAGCATCTCCGCCCGCCGCGTGGAGCGCACCCGGAGCGTCTCCACCGTCACGCCCCGCGCCAGACGATGCGCCAGATGCGGCCGCCCTTGTCGTCGGACACGTACAGCGCGCCGTCGGGCCCCTGCGCCAGGCCCATGGGCCGGTGCGCGACCTCGCCGCCGCTGCGCGCGCCGCCCTCGAAGCCGGTGGCGAAGTCGCGGTACGGCCCGCTGGGCACCCCGCCGGCCATGGGCACGTACACCACGCGATAGCCCGCCTGCGGCAGCGGCGCGCGGTTCCACGAGCCGTGGAAGGCCACGAACGCGCCGCCGCGGTACTGCGCCGGGAACATGGTGCCGGCGTAGAAGACCAGCGACTCCGGCGCCCAGTGGCCGGGGAACGCCATCAGCGGCTGCTTGGCGCGGGTGCAGCGGCCCGTCTGCCGGCCGTCGCCGCCGTACTCGGGCGCCAGGACCTTCCGCTTGGCGGCGGGATCGTAGAAGCAGTACGGCCAGCCGAAGTCGTCGCCCTGCTCCACCTTCAGGAACTCCTCGCCCGGCATCTCGGCGTTCTGGCGGTCGTTGAACAGGTTGGGCCAGTTGTCGCTCAGCTGGTCGAGCCCGTGCTGCACCACGTACAGCCCCGCGCCCGGCCGGTACGCGATCGCCACCGAGTTGCGGATGCCCCTGGCGAAGTGCACCGACGCCGCCTGCGTCTGCCGGGCGCGGTTCGCATCGAAGCGGAAGATGCCGGCGCGCGTGGCCAGCTCCGGGCACGGATCGATTCCCTTCACGCCGCGCTGGCGGTCCTGCGTCTGGCAGGCGTTGGTGCGCGAGCCCACGTTCACGAACAGCGCGCCCCGCCCGTCCACCGCGATGGTCTTGGCCGTGTGCCCGCCCGTGGGAAGCCCGCTCACCACCGTCACCGGCCCGCCCGCGGGCGCCAGCGTACCCGGCGTGAGCGTGAACCGCAGCACCCGGTCGTCCGGCGCGAAGTACAGGCTGTTGCCGGCGAGTGCGATGCCCGTCCCTGCCGTGCCGCCGAACGTCGCCCGCTGGTCCGCCTTGCCGTCGCCGTTGCTGTCCCGCAGCGCCATCACGCCGCCGCCGCTCCCCGCGCGCCCGCTGCCCTCCAGCGCAACGTAGACGATGCCGTCGCGGCTGACGACGAGGTGCCTCGGCGCCGCCAGGTTGTCCGCGAACACCGTCGCGCAGAAGCCCGCAGGCAGCGTGATCCCGCCGTTCCCCGCATCGCACGCAGGCTTGGCGGAAGATGCGTTCGGTTCGGTAGATGTGGATGCGGCCGCGGGAGCGCCGGAAGATGCGGGCGCGGCGGCCTCCGGAGCGGCGGATGCGGTGCCCTGGCTCGCGTCCGCACGCGGCACGTCCTCACGGCACCCGGCGGAGGCGGCGAGGGCGAGCAGCAGGGGGATGTGGATGCGTCTCGTCATGGCAGATGCTCGGCGTCGGCGGGGCTCGGCCGCGGCACGGTCCCCCGCGCCACGGCTCCCGGCGCAACGTTGAACGCCGCGCCGGAGGATCAGCCCGCGAGCATGCAAATCCCGCGCGACGGCCGCTGCGGGCATCTCCCGCATCTCCCGCATCTCCCGCATCTCCCGACATAGTTGCCGGTCCGGCATGCATCCGGGGAAGTGAACGAAGGATCTGGAGATGCGCAGCCGTTCATCTCCCGCGCTACCGGACGTACCGCGGGATAGCGGAGGCTAGTTGAGCTGCTGGTCGGGCGTGGGGCCCATGACGAGGAACGGGGTTTCGTGCGGCTCCATCTCGCCGACGGAGACGACGAAGCGGTAGGAGCCGGGGCGCGGGAACTGGATGCCGACCAGCGTGAAGACCTGGTTGGCCGTCATGAACTCGCCGAGCGGGACGATGGGCGCGACCATCTCGCCCGCGGCCTCGAAGAGCGGGTTGTCGGCGTCGTCCAGCAGACGGACCTGCACGGGAAAGGTGCGGCCGGCGTCGCCGGACTCGGCCTGCACGCGGAAGGTGAACACCATGCGCGGGTGCACGACGGGGAACTCGGCCGCGGCCAGGCGGTCGAAAATGCCCATCACGTTGAGCTTGCCTTCCTGCGAGATGTTGGCCTCGTCGGCCAGGAATGCCATCGGGATCTTCATCGTCCGCCTCCAGCGGTGTTTCCGGCCGGAGCCGGGCAGTCGTCCTGGCCCGTGCGGACCCAGAGCTTGGTTACGGTGGTCGTGTCCGGCAGCAGCGCCGGATCGTTCTGCCTTCCGCTCCACTCGGGCGGTGTCGTGGCGCCGAGCTGAAAGCTGATGCCCGGCGCGTTCGGGAACCAGACCGCGACGGCGCCCTCGCCCACGCCGGCGCAGGTGCGGCCGTAGCGCGCGCGCAGGTCGCCCAGCGTGGACCCCAGCCGCGCTCCCGCCGGCGTCGCCAGCCCGGAGTCGCGCACCACCAGCCGCTGCACGGCGGAATCGCGCCCGAGCACGGCCAGGAGCCGGTGCTTGCCGAAGGCGATGGAGATGCCCTTCTCCGCCGTGCCCTCTTCCTTCCACGTCGTGTCGCGCGTGCCGGGGCAGAGCGCTCGCAGGTCCGCGGCCTTCATTCCCAGCCGCACGCCCCCCACGCCGAAGCGCGTGACCGGCGGCTCGCCCGCGCCGCCGCAGCTGGGCGGCGCACCGGGGCGCGGCATCACCAGCGTGTCCTCCGTCGCCGGGCCCAGCGATCGCCCATCAGCCGCCTCCACCCAAGCCCGCACCACGAACGTCCCCCCGGCCGAGTCCGCCGCCGTCGCCGCGGGGATGCGCATGCGCTGCACGAACTCCGCCTCGCGCCCCACCTCCAGCCGCGCCAGCGCGAACGTGAGCCGCGTTCCCTCCGCCTGCGTGGACGCCACGGGCTGCGCGCCGGGAGATGCAGGAGCCGCCGCACCCCCGGCCGTCGACGGAGATGCGGGGGATGTGGCGCCGCCCGTCTGCCGGCTCACGGTGGAGGCTGCGCCGACGACGGGCTGGAGCGGCGCGCGGAAGAGCACCTGGAGCCGCGCCCCTTCCGCGGCGGATGCGCTCCGGTTCGCGACGGTGAGCTTCACGTCCGCCTCGGAGCCCCAGGCGACCGAGTCGGGGGTCTCCACGCTCGCCACCACGCCCTCGGAGATGCGAGGCGTGGCGGGCGGCGGATCTCCCGCGTCCGGCTTGCCGCGGTCGCCGCACGCCGCCAGCAGCGCGGCGGCTACGGCCACGCGCCAGCCGGTGCCCATCGCCCGTACCATCCACCGTCCATCCCGTCCGCCCGTCCGCATTCGTCCGTCCCGTTTCTCGCGTGGTGCGCCGCCCCGCCCGCCGGGCGAGCCCCGCTTTTGCGGGGCGGGCGGCGGTCCTATCTTGTCGGCCCGCTGGAGGGGGAAGATACGCTCCCCGCGGCGGGACGAACAACGTGCGCGCCCGCCGCGCCGCCACCCGCGTCCAGCCGCCCATGCCGCCACGCAAGGCCCAGCAGGCAAACCCGTCGCTGAACCGCGCCGCCCGCAGCGGCAAGGCCACCGAAGACGAGCGGCTGCTCGTATCGCCCGCCGCCACCGAGCACGAGCAGGACTTCACCAGCAGCGACCCGTGGCGTGTGTTCCGCATCATGGGCGAGTTCGTGGAGGGCTTCGACGCCCTGGCCAAGGTGGGCTACGCGGTGACCATCTTCGGCTCGGCGCGCGTGCCGCCGGACCACCCGGAGTACGCGGCGGCACGCCACACGGCCAAGCTTCTGGCCGAGGCGGGCTACGCCATCATCACCGGCGGCGGTCCGGGCGTCATGGAGGCGGCCAACCGCGGCGCGCGCGACGCGGGCGGGCAGTCCATCGGGTGCAACATCGAGCTGCCCTTCGAGCAGGGCATCAACCCGTACGTCGACATCGCCATCAACTTCCGCTATTTCTTCGTGCGGAAGACGATGTTCGTGAAGTACGCCGAGGCGTTCGTCATCTTCCCCGGCGGCTTCGGGACGATGGACGAGCTGTTCGAGGCGCTCACGCTCATCCAGACCGGCAAGGTGCGCCACTTCCCCGTGATCCTGATGGGCACGGAGTACTGGAAGGGCCTGCTGGACTGGATCCGCGGCACCCTGCTGGCCGAGGGCAAGGTCTCGCCCAACGACGTGGACCTGCTCGTGGTCACCGACTCGCCCGAAGAGGCGGTGCGCGTGATCGCCGACAGCATGCGGATGAGCCAGGCCGCCGCCGAGAAGATCGCCGAGGGCGAAGCCCCCGAGCCCGCGACCGACGGCCCCGCCGCCGCCACCCCCGCCCACCCCGCCAAGCACGACGCGGAGTAGGCGGGGCAAGCGTTCTACCACGCCGCGGCCGAGCACCGAACTCTCCCCCGCGAAACCGAAGCTCCCCTCCCCCAGGCAGTTCTGGGGGAGGGGCTGGGGGAGGGGCTCTCCCCGCAACGACACGTCCACCGACGACCAGGCACGGCACGCGGGCGCCCGCCGCCCGCGCACCGTAAACGTCCAGCGAAGAACGAGACCATGGCGAAGAGCAAGTTCCTGAGCGGCAAGCGCATCGAGCCCACGCGCATCACGGGCGGGATGTCGGTCACCCAGCTGGTGGACGGCACCTTCCAGGCGTACAACGCGGCCCGGCTACGCGAGGCGTGCCACCTCTACGTCAGGAAGATGCTGGACGACGACGTCACCGTGGGCCTCACGATGACGGGCGCGCTCACGCCGGCCGGCCTGGGGATGAGCAGCGTGATCCCGCTGATCGAGGCGGGGTTCGTGGACTGGATCATCAGCACCGGCGCCAACCTGTACCACGACACGCACTTCGGCATCGGGCTGGAGCTGCGGCAGGGCAACGCGCAGATCAGCGACACCACGCTTCGCGAGGAAGAGGTGGTGCGCATCTACGACATCTTCTTCGACTACTCGGTGCTCCTGGACACCGACGCCTTCTTCCGAGAGATCATCACCGCGCCGGAGTTCCAGCGGTCAATGTCCACCGCGGAGTTCCACTACCTGTGCGGCAAGTACGTGGCGGCGCGCGAGCAGGAGCTGGGCATCGGGCGCAAGTCGCTGCTGGCGGCGGCGTACGAGCACGCGGTGCCCATCTACACCTCGTCGCCGGGCGACTCGTCGATCGGGATGAACGTGGCGGCCAAGGCGCTGCAGGGGAACAAGCTGACGTTCGACGTGAACGCCGACGTGAACGAGACGGCGTCCATCGTGCTCGACGCCAAGCGCGGCGGGGGGAAGAGCGCCATCTGGATCCTGGGCGGCGGCAGCCCCAAGAACTTCGCGCTCCAGACCGAGCCGCAGATCCAGGAGGTGATGGGGATCGACGAGCGCGGGCACGACTACTTCCTGCAGGTCACCGATGCGCGCCCCGACACCGGCGGCCTCTCCGGCGCCACGCCAGCCGAGGCGGTGAGCTGGGGCAAGATCGACCCGGACCGTCTGCCGGACGCGGTGGTCTGCTACCTGGACTCCACCGTGGCGCTGCCGATCCTGACGGCGTACGCGCTCGACAACCACGCCCCACGCCAGCCCAGGCGCCTCTACGACCGCCGCGAGCAGATGATGCAGCGCATCCGCGACGAGTACGCCCAGTCCGAGCGCAACGAGTCCACCCGCGACGCCGCCCGCGACCACGCCGTCCACGAAGGCAGCATGCTGGAGCGCGACCGGTAGGCTCGTGAGGGCGTTTGCACCGGGCCGATGGCAGTCGGGAGATGCAAACCGCCGCACGGAGGCGCTGTTAGAAGCCGACAACTGACGAGGCCCGGCCGAAGTGGCCGGGCCTCGATTGTCTCGACCCCGTTAGCGGCGGGCGGGCCGCGGACGCTTCGCGATCTGTCCCTCCGTCAATTCGCGGATGGGCGCGGGCGTGGGCTTGGGCGGTGGAGCGGGCCGCATCTGGGCGACTTCCATGTCAGTACCTCGCGGTGTCATGAGGACGCATGCGACGGGGTTCGCGATCTCGATCCGCTGGGGCGGCTCGGCCTGAAGCTGGAGGTTCAGCCCGAACGGGATCAGCGCCCCTCCCGCGAACACCCCTGCAAGTATAATGCGTCGCGTGGTTAGAAATAAGTAGTCTGCCCGCTTCTCGTTCAGGTGTGCGTTGTGATCCGCAGTCGCTGCATATCTGCGCTGCAAGTGCTGCTCGAATTCACGGTCCGCCGCCAGCACCCCGTTCCCGTACGTAGAATGCCACTCGCGCAGCTCCCTGTGGAAGAGCTGAAGCTGAAGCGCCGACTCAAGCTGCCGGTAAGTATGCCCGTGGAGCGCACGTATGAGACAATAGGTGGCACAGACGAGAGCCGCCGCGCTGCATGCCGCCACGATCAGGAACAGAGCGGTGGTCCAATCAGCTTCCACGCGAAGCTTCTGCACCATGAATGCGAGCGCGCTACCGATCAGCGTGAGCAGCCCGATGGGAGTGCCCACCGCGCTGCGAAGATGCTCCCGCTGCGCGAGTTCCGCGTCGTAGTTCTGCTTGTAGTCGAAGGGCACGTGGCGGGCGCTCGGGACGTCTTAATAGGCGCGAAGTGCACAGTGTACACTTCGTCTACTTTCTGCGCAAGGCTCGGCAGACCTGCCTGGCAGTCGCTCGCTGTCCTCGGTAGATTTCCTGCCGCAGTGCGGTCGTTCCGACCTGCTGCGCCGGCGGTGAGCCGAGGATTGCCCGAGCACAGACGAAACCGCTCGACGGAGCGGCCACTTTCAGGCGAGTAGCGATGTCGTTGATACTGGATGAAGTAGAAACGCTGATCCGCACGCGCCGCGACCTGCACCGGCACCCCGAGCTGGGGTTCCAGGAGCGGCGGACGGCGGGGATCGTCGCGGAGCGGCTGCTCGCGGCGGGGTACGAGGTGCGCACCGGCGTGGCGGAGACGGGCGTGGTGGGGACGATG
>DASRQW010000529.1 GCA_035696245.1 Longimicrobiaceae bacterium
CCGATTGGTCATGTCCATGCTGTCGAGCGCCCGTCCCGCTGCATAATCCCGGTGGCCCCGGGCCAGAACTCGCATCGCCGCGGGATTGGCGGCGGCCGCACGGATGGCGCGTACCGCGTCAGCCAGCGTGGCGTCTCCGCCGCGCCGCCGCTCGAGCGCGTGTCCGAGCCGCTCCGCCAGCTTCAGGTGCCGCGCGGCCTTCTCCGCGTCGCCACTGATCACGGCGTCACCCCAGGCGCGCAGCTCCTGCTGCCAACCCCGCAGCCGCGCCTCCTGCGGGTACCGCGCGGCGTTCGCGTCCGCCGTGGCCAGGGACCAGCGGAGTGAATCCGAAGGGTGCTCCGGGCGCAGCTTCGGGAGGATACTCTTCCTCCGTCGTGCATCGTTCGCCCAGGGCGAGGTCGAATCGACCGCCAGGTACCGGTCCCAGGCCTTCGCGGCCTGGCCGTCGATGGTAATCGACTGGAGCGCCAGGGCAGCGTCGAACAGCGCTGCCCGGTTCTTCGGCTCCGTTTCCAGCGCCTCGACGGCGTACTCCAGGGCCTGCGCCAGGTCGCGCGGGTTCTGCGTCCGTTCCGCCCGCACGAGGTGCGTGCCGGCCAGGTCCACCAGCACGGGCACGGACCGGTGCGTGAGCGTGCTCGCCCTGGACAGCAGAGCGATCGCATCATCGACCGGATGCCCGGTTTCGTCTCCAAAGATCAGCTTCGCCAGTGCGGACCCCCGAAGCGCGTCCGCGTTCGTGCCGTCCGCGTCCGTGTCGAAGGCGTTCGCATCGAGCGCGCCCTCCTCGTTCGTCCCGCATGCCTCCCGCGGCACCGTCTCGTCCCCCTGCGCCGGAAGCGTGCACGGCTGGTACTCCATCTCGATCGAGAAACGCGGGGCGAAGGCACGTTTGAGATGTGCACCCGCCAGCTCGTGCAGCGGATTGGCCGGCCGAGGATTGTACAGCCAAGCACCGACCACCGCGGCGCCCAGAACGCACACCGCGATAAAGAATGGGATGCGGCGATTCATTTTCACCACTGGATAGATGTACGAAGGAGAGAAAGCGCCCCGGACGTGGCCGGGACGAGGGGTCGTCGGGCGGTAGGCGGTGGGGTGGCGTACGGATCGGGATTCCAGAAACGACAACATCGAACGTGGATGCGGAAAGTGCGTCGACCAAGGGAGACGCACAAGCCTGTCGTGTCCGGATCTGTATCTTTGCGGCACAAATCGAATCGCGCCGTGTGAAGGTTCGCGGAGGCTTGAAGGCGCTACCCTGCCCCGCCCCGCATCGGGGAGCCGTCGCTGGGCGGTAAACCCCTCGGCGATTCCCCGCCCAACGGAAACGGCTGTCACGACGCGACCCCTCGCGCCGCGACAGCCGTTCTGCGCTGCGTGCAACTCGTCGCTCGTCGCGCGCGCACGACAGAGAAAACCCCGGTCCGGGTCCGACTGAGTGAGTCAGAGGGACGGCGCGCACCGCGGCTGGGCACCCGTCCCTTCGACTCCCGGTCGCGCGGATACTCTCGCTCGGGATGCCGCGCGCGAGTCATACTTCCAGCCCCTCTCCGCTGGAGAGCGCTGGGTTTGGCTCAGCGCCACTCGCCACGCACACCGCCGGCTCCCTGGCAAAGCAGCCGACCAGCACAGGAGGATGGATGCGCCGACGAGCTCGCATCATGGACGTGGCGATCGTCCCGGCCGGGCGCAGCTTCAGCCAGCTCGGCATCCTCGTTCTAGACGGCAGCGCATCCATGGCCGAGGAGGGTGAAGGCAAGATCACCAAGGCGCAGATGGTGAGCACAGCCGTCCGCGAGATGCTCACCCGCTTCAGGCGCTCGCCATACAGGCAGAACTTCTTCTTCGCCGTCGTCGCGTGCCGCGAGCAAGCGAGCGTCCACACGCCCGTCACGCCGGCAGAGCAGATCGACGATGGCGCCGACTACGACCCGACGCGCCATCACGGCGGCCGCACCGACATCGGGCCGGGGCTGGAAGAGGCGCAGCGGATCGCCGGGCAGTTCCTGCGCGCCGCGCCAGACGACCTCGTCTCCAGCGTGGTCATCGTGGTCGTCTCCGGCGGCGTGGACGTTAGTCCCGCCCGCACCCTCCGCATCGCCCGCGAGATCCGGCGCGACCCGTCGACCACGATCTGCACCACATTCCTTGCCGTTCCGGGCGACGCGGACCGGGAGACGGCAGATCGCCTGCTCGCCCTCGCCTCCGACCCCGCGACGGGCTTCCAGTCGATTTCCGGCCCGGACGCCCTCCTCGAGTTCTTCATCGCTTGCGTATCGAGCGGGACCAAGCTGGCGATCGCGTGATCGGGCGCCTTCTCACCACGCAACCCGCGACGGTCGCTGGAGATGTGTTTGCTCGGCGAGATGAAGGACAGGCAGATGAGAGCGTAGATCGAATCGCATCCCCCGACACGCGCGCGATCCGACCAGCCGTGTATCGTTGCCGAGCCGCCGGACGAGCGCCTACACTGCCGCGGAAGGTTCGGTTCGCACCCTGCTCCCCAACGAGGAGACGAGATGACAGAGGTTCTGATTCAGTGTGAGGGCTACACGAGCGACGAGCTGATGCGGGCGCTGGTGCCGTACGTGGATGGGACCGCCCTGCTGGAGGTGCGGCCGCGCAAGGTGACCATGCGCTCCCCCGCGCTGGACCCCAACGTCCTGGCCGGGATCATCCAGGCCGGAGCGGGGGTGCTCACGGCGTTGATCACGGGGCTCGTCGGGTGGAGGCGTGCCCGCGAGCAGGCGTCGGGGCCCGACGGCGGCACCGGAGCACCAGCCCGGCCGATTCGCATCTTCGGAGCCGACGGGACCGTGATCGAGATCCCGTTGAATGCCGACGAGAAGACGCTCGCGCTGCTCGTGGAACAGGTGCGACGGATCGAACGACCGCGCATCGAGCTCCTCTGAACGACCTAGGTCGAGGCTTCGGAAACCCGCGCGGGTCACGAGCCGGAAGGAAACGATCGAATGCTGCTGCCGATCACGATGCCTCATGTGCTCGGAACATCGGCGTTCGCCGACTGACAGCTCGACCTCGGACACCACACCCCGTCCTCGCCACCTTCCCCCACAGTCCGCGTCCCACGCCTCCTCCGTCCCGATCCGCCCCAGCGCCTACCAGCGAACGGGTGAAACGACCGGGGATGGAGGGCTGGCGCGCAATCGCGGTTCTCATCCCGCGAGAGAACCGACCGCCCGGAAACGCTGTCGATTGCGCTCCAGGTAAAACTCGGCCCTTCGCGTCCGTCTAAGGGAGAGAGACAGGCACTCTCTTTCAGAGTGCGGGTGAGTGCGCTTCGTCAGTTGTTGTGACGTGCGCCACGATCCCGCGCTCGGGACCAGCAGCGGAGGGATGGGAATGTTGTGGAAACCAGTCCTAGCGTCGGTGGGAAGCGGCGTCGATGTAACCGGGAGCGCGTTTCGCAGCGGAACGTGGAATCGCGTGTCCTCGGTGGGGCTGTCGCTGCTGGTGGCCGTGCTTCCGAAATGCTCGGTCTGCCTGATGGTGCACGGCAGCGTCCTGGCGGCGATGGGGCTGATGACCGTGCCGCAGCTGCCCCGGCCTGTCATCGTGGTCTCCCTTTTTGCCGCCGTGGGGCTCCTGGCCCGCGGCGCTCCCGCGCGGCGCGGCTATCGTCCCGCGGCCGTGGGATCGGTGGCGGCCCTGCTCCTGCTCGCCGATCTCACCCATTCGCACGGTGCCCATGCGGGACACGCCATGACCGCGGGCGCGCATCACCCGATCCTCACCGGGGCGGGCAGCGCGCTGCTCATCGCCGCATCGGTCTGGAACGCGTGGCCCTCGCGCCGCAACGCACCGCCGTCGGGACATTGCGCACCCTGCGGTGCGCCGGCATCGCCTCGCCCAGGGTGAGGGAGCCGGAACGGGCCAGGCGTTCAGCGCGGAGGTCGGAACGTGTGAAGTAGATGCGGAAACGAGGGCGTTGCCGAGCGCGGCGGCGACATTGGGAAGAAGATCGCCCCGCTCCGTCCGCTTCACCTGTCGGCCAGGGTGGGACGGATTGGCGGCTTGCCCTAGAGAGCGGACCCGCCGGAACGCGTCGATCCACCGTCCCAGCCGGGGATGGAGGCCGCCTGCTCGATCCAGATCGCCCACTGCTGCTCGTCGAACGGGTCCGACTCGCGCACGTCCACGGACCGCACGTCCTTGAACTGGCCGATGGGCGGAACCGGCTTCAGCGACGTCCCCTTGAAGAAGCTGAACTTGATGTGGCGCTGGAAGGCTGCGAAGGCGAGGAACCAGCCCTGCCCCTCCACGCCGTAGAACGGGCTGTGCCACCTCACGGCCTTGCGGACGTGGGGCACGTGCTTCACGACGAGCGCGTCGATGCGCCTGGCGATCGCGGCCTGCCACGGCTCCATGCTGGCGATGTACGCCTGCACGCCGGCATCCCCATCGGACTTGGGCAGCGACGCGGGACTACGTGCCTTTCGCGGCACGCTCTTCCCCGCTCTCGCGGAGCTGGTCGATCCCGCCTTCGGTGTGACCGGCTCCCTGGCGTCCTTCGTGGGCTCGGAGCCTGTCACGGCAGGCACATCGGCGAGGCTGGGATGGGCTGTAGACGACGGCATCGCTGCTCCCGCAGTGCGTGATGTTTGCCCGGCCCCGCATTCCGCCGCAGGACTCCGGCGCCAGCCGGATACCGTAGGTCAGCGGCAAGACTGAGAAGATCTGCCCGCCGTCATCAGATCCAACGAAATCGATGTCCAGCTCGGTCGCGCCTCGAAACCAGCGAACCGCTCAGTCGGCATCCGGGCGCCCGCCGAAGCTGAGGATATACCCATCGGGGTCCTCGATGTAGAAGTCCATCGTACCCCACGCCGTTGCCGAAAGCGGCTTGATGATCGTTGCGCCGTTCGCGGTGCACTGCGCGTAGAACGCCTCGATCCCGTCCACCCCGGCAGCCGCATCGAGATGCTCATTCGCTCGCCGGTGCTGCCGCTCTTCGTCGCATTTCGGCGCTTCCTTCAGGTGGAGCTCCAACCCGTCCAGCAGACCGATCGCGTAAAATCCGTCCCACGGCTCGCCGAACGTGAAGCCGAGCTTCTGGTAGAATGCGATCGAGCGCGCCAGGTCGTCCACCAGGAACTGGGGCGCGAGGGACGTCACCCGCGGCTTCACCGTGGTACTCATGGGGCCTCGCGTTTAGGATTCGATGTCGTCCGACTACTGACTAAGTAGCCCGAGATTCCGGTGACGCACAAGCATCTCGAGAGCCCCGAGTTCGCCAAGAAGATGCGCCGCCTGACGGACACCGCGAACGAGCAGAACCTCGACCCGCTTCAGGCGTTACTCGCGAGTGAAAGCGCCTGAAGCCTGACCGGCCGTTCTAGCTGACGGTCCTGCCGTTTCGGACGTCGGGTGCGCGGCTCGACTTGGCCGTGCGATGCCGATGAAGGCCGCCTTTCGTGCGTTCTCCCCTCCCACCGCTCTCCTCGCTTTTCGCGCGGTAATCCAGAGCCCGCGCCGCGGCGAGATACGTCGACGGCATGAGCAGCCGCTGGGTGAGGGAGCGCAATCCAGCACGGACCAGAACAGGATAGAAACGGAGCAGAGGCCGCAGCCATTCCGCAGGCTTCAGCCGTAGCAGGCCGCGCACGTGCTCGGGCGTCAGAATCGCCTGGATGCGCAGCAGGAGATGATACCGCCAGGGGCCAAGGTGCTTCCGGTATTGCGCGTAAAGTGCGTCCGTGCCATCGCCGTGCACGAGATCCCGGTGCAGGTGGCGCTCACGATCGGCTCTCCAAGCCGCGTAGGTCCGCGGAAGGTCGGGGATGCCCAAGCCGATTCCCACTCGCCGGAAAACGTCGTAGAGGTCGCGCTGCTCGGCTGCGCTCAACGGCCGCGCGAGCAACTCGTGTGCTCGCTCGGAGTAGTCGATGAGCATGTAGAGCACGTCGCGATGGGCCCAATCCGGGATCTGCTCGCCGCGCTGGTGCTCCACCGCCTGGTGAACCGCCCGGATGCGATCGAGCGTGCGCGCGGCGGTCGCTGCGTCGGCGAAGACGATCTGCTGGGCATATCCCGCGGTGGAGAAAAGGCGGCCGATGGGATCGCCGGGCAGCTTCCCGGTGAAGAACAGCCAGTCGATGGCACGGTTGAGCGCGAACTCCGCGGCGGAGCCGGTGAAGACCAGGAGCACCATGTCTCCATCTCCCCAGATCCTCCGCACGATGGAACCTCGCTCCACGAAATCAGCCACGATACCCCGCTCGGAAAGGCTTCCGGAAGATACGCGACGCGCCGCACCCGGCCGCAACGAGCGCTCGCAGGCATGCGTGCGCTCGTGACGCATCGTCAACGCTCGATCTCCACCTTCTCCACGTTGTCGAACCGTTCCAGGTCGATCAGCAGGACGTAGGGATCAATGCCGGCGTCGGAGGGCTTGCGCGGGACCGTCACCGTGATCGTCTGCCCGCCGGAGCGGATGCGGTGCATCCGCAGGTAGAGCGTCTCTCCGAAGTCCTCGCCCTGCTTCCGGGTTGGGGCGAAGACGCCGACGGGTATCCACTCGTTCATCGGCACCTCCGTCTCCACCCCCGCGGGGTCCACGGTCACCTTCCGCGCCCGCACGCGGAGCGTCACCTGCCAGCCACCCGCCGTGGTCCGCTTGGCCGTGGCGCGCTCCGTCTTCAGCTCCCAGAAGGTGTTCGCCGCGAACAGGTCGTGCAGCAGGTACCGCATCGAGTCCGGCGTGACCGCCTGGAGCTCGCGGTAAAGATCGAGACTGGTCGCCGGCGCTCCCGAACGATGCTTCTCGATCAGGCGTCTCCACGCCAGGTCCACCCGCTCCCTGCCGATGTACTCGCTCAGCGCGTACAAGGCGAACGGGCCCTTGCGGTAGGAGGCGTACGGGTCCATCGCCCGGAGCAGCGGAACGGACTGGCGGATGGGCACGATTGGATATGGCTGCCGGAAGAACCTCAGCAGCCGCCGGAGGTGGTCGCGCCCGTAGGTCTCCTCCACCACGCCCATCGCCGCGTACCACGCGAAGCTTTCCGACAGCAGCGGCGCTCCCTCGGCGAAGGCGTACGGGACTCCCCATTCGTGCGCCATCTCGTGCGCCATGATGGCGAACGGAAAGTCCAGCCCCCGCGGATCCTCGGCTGGATCGAAGAGGGCGAACCCCTGCCCGTAGTCGATGGTGGACGCGTCGGCATGCGCGCCCATCCGGCGGACGGGGTTCTCGACGAGGCGGATGTAATCGTATGGGTACGGCCCGAACTCGCGGCTGTTGCGGTCCAGCGACGCGCGGACGCTCCGGAGCACGCGGTCCACGTTCCCGGTGTGCGCAGGGTCATGGTAGATCTGGATCGTGACGCCGTTGCGCCGCTCCTCGCGCACCGTGTACCTCGCGGAGAAGAGGCCGTACTCGTTGCCGATGGGGACGCCGGTCGCATAGTGGAAGTAGCGGCGCCCGCCTTCGGTCCACGTCCGCCGCAGCGTCCCCGGCGCGATGGCTACCTGGTCTCCGCTCGTGCCCACGACCGCATCGACGGAGATGCGGTCGGCGCCCGCATCCCCGCCCTCCTCGCCGGTGACGTCCTGCGCGTCGGCGAGCGTGGGGAGCACCGGGCGCGGG
>DASRQW010000530.1 GCA_035696245.1 Longimicrobiaceae bacterium
CCATCTGCGCCACCTTCTGCCGCAGCGTCATGCGCGCCAGCCGCTGCTCCGTCCAAACCCGCTCCGCAGGCTTGGGCGCGCATGCCGACAGCACCAGCATCGCGGCAGCGAGTGCGTGGCGGAGGATGCGCATGCGGCGCCGGACGGGCCGGACGGGGCTCGGATCGATGCGGGACAGGGCGGGAGAGGACGGCACTCGGCTTCGCTGGGGCTCGCTCGGGGGCGCGGCGCCGCGCGCGCCGGCATCGGCGGGCGGCGGACGGTCGCAGGCGGCACGAGCAGGAAACGGACCGGTGCCGCTGGGGCAGCGTTGGCCCGGTGGGGCACGTGCGCCCCAGGGCCGCGGCGTCGGGAAGGGTACGAAAACGGGGCGGTGCGTGAGATCGTCCCCTACGCGTACGCTGGTCTGCGATTTGCCCACACCGTCCTGTTCGTTCGCGAGCGGGCCCGCGCCGGCGGAGCGCCGGAACGGGCCGCGCGGCAACCCGCCTGCATCCGCCCGCCGCCTCGCCGAGGCACCATTCCCTTCGCGATCCAAACCTAGATGTCCTTGCATACCGCGGCCGTGCTGCATCCGGCCCCGTACCGGCCCGTCCGCGAACCGCGGCAGCCGGTGCCCGTCTTGAAGGTCCTGACCAACGAGCGCATGACCGAGCCGCTTCCCACCGTCTTCGTCGCCGACGACAACCCCGCCATTTTGCAGGGGCTGGAGCTGGCGCTAAAGAAGAGCTACCTCGTGCGCAGCGCCACCAACGGCCGCGCCGTGCTGGACCTGCTGCGCGAGGCCGCGCACCCGCCCGACCTGCTGCTGCTGGACGTGATGATGCCGGAGATGAGCGGCCTGGAGGTACTGCGCGCGCTGCGCAGCGAGGACCGCTGGTCCGAGATCCCCGTGGTCCTCATCACCGCCACGCACGACGGCGCGCTGCCCGTGTCGGCCCTGCGCGACGGCGCCGTCGACTTCCTCACCAAGCCCTTCCGGCTCGACGAGCTGCTGGCCCGCGTGGACGCGCACGTGCGCCGCCACCAGGAGCTGCGCCGCGCGCGCGAGCAGGCCCGTGTGCGGCTCCAGGCCATCGACCTGATCCGCGAGCTGAACCGCGTGGTCACGGCGGACGAGATGTTCCACCTCGTCACCTCGCGCACCTCCGAGATCCTGGGCGTGGCGCGCTGCTCCGTGGTGTCGGTAGATGCCAGCGAGCGCATCGCGCGCGTGGTCGCCTCGTCGGAGCGCGGGATGGAGGACGGGATCGTGCTGGACCTGGACCTCTACCCGGAGATCCGCAGCGCGCTGGAGACGGGAGCGTCGGTGACGGTGAGCGACGTCGCTAGCTCGCCGCTCTTCGAGAAGCTGCGCGAGGACTGGGAGCGCGAGGGCGTGGAGGCGCCGGTGCGCTCCGTGGTCGTGGTCCCGTTCCCCATCTCCGACGGCATCACCGGCTTCTTCGTGGAGCGTGCGGGCGCGGGCGAGCCGGTGCTGGGCGAGGAGGCCGCCGAGCTGGCCGGCCGCGTGGTGGAGGCCATCGTGCAGGCGTGCGGGCGCGTGCAGGTCTTCCAGAACCTGATGGAGCAGCGGCGCCGGCTGCACGACCTGGCCAACACCGACGAGCTGACCGGCTGCGCCACGCGCCGCTCGCTGCTGCTGTCGCTGGAGCGCGAGCTGGACTATTCGCGCGGCAGCGGCGCGCCGCTGGGCATCGTGATCCTGGACCTGGACCACCTCAAGCAGATCAACGACACCTGCGGCCACCTGGCGGGCGACGCCGTGCTTCGCGCGCTGGGCGCCTGGCTCGCCTCCGAGGGCTCGCTGCGCTCCAACGACCTGGCGGGCCGTTTCGGCGGCGACGAGTT
>DASRQW010000531.1 GCA_035696245.1 Longimicrobiaceae bacterium
CCAGTCGATCCCGATCTCGCGTGCTCATCTTTAGCATCTCCTCGCTCCGTCGCAGGTTTCCACTCCAGTGTGGGCGAACCTGTCCCGAAGGAGGACATTTCTATATCAACCAACCCGGACATTTCTATATCAAGACTACACATCGCATTGGGCGGGGACTTCCCACGGCACGTGCATCCCGGCTACCTTCCGGGGTTCTCCCGCGGCCGTCTCGCGGGGCAGTCGATTGCACATCCGCCCGAGCCACCCTTGATCGTCGTCCACGCATTCTGGGCCCACACCGGCCTTCAGGTCTGGGCGGAGACCTCGTCCGGACGCATCCCGTCGCGAGGGCGGGCGCCGGCAGGCCCTTCCGCGAAGGTGCGGCACCATCCGTTCGCCGCGGACTCGCGCGCCCTGCGCACCGCGGCCGAGGCGCTGGGCGTGGTGGACAAGCACACCTTCGCCCCCACCGCCACGCTGGAGCTGCCGTCGCACCCCCGCGGCCCGCAGGCATCGCCGCAGCTCGTCCGCGCCTTCCCGGACCTCTACCCGTCCGACGAGCCGGGCCCCGCCGCATCGTGGTCCGTGCCCGTGCTCGCCTTCGAGCGCTTCGACGCGCTCCGCTTCCTCCTCTCGCTCGGCGAGCCGCCGGAGGGCGTGGCCGCCGGCGACAGCCTCCGCGCCTTCGCCGAGGCCGCCGAGATGGCGCTGGAGCTGGTGGCGCGCGGGCGGGTGATGCCCACCATCGAGGAGCAGCGCGGAAGCTGGCGCGGAGCATGGCGTCCCGTCCTCACCGACCAGGCGGACGCCGACCGCGCCGCCGCGCTGCGCCGCGCCATGCCCGCCGCCTGCGCCGCATCTGCCGAAACCGCGGGAGTGGAGCCGGGCGCCGTCGCCGACCTGGCGCTCGCCGCGCTGGTGGACGCCTGCGCGCGCGAGCCACTCACCCGCAAGGACGTGATCCGCGAGCGGCGCACGCGCATCACCCCAGCCGACGCATGGCTGGTCGACCTGCTGCACCGCGGCGGAATCTTCTCCGGTCCCGTCCGCACCGCCAAGGAGCTGCTTGCCGCGCTCGATGCCTGGACCCGCCCGGTCACCGCGCCCTCCGCCGGCCTGCGTACCTGCTTCCGCCTCACCCCGCCCGAGCCGGACGCGGACGAGCAGGCGGACGGAGCGACGGGGGATGGGCAGCCGATGGACCACGCAGCAGCGGATCGAGCCGCGACGAACGGCGGAGCGAAGGTCGCGGCGCAGGCCGATGGCGGATGGAAGCTGGACGTGCTGCTCCAGGCGGTGGACGACCCCAGCCTGCTCGTCCCCGCCGCCCAGGTGTGGCGCTCGCAGGGGCCGCTCACCGTGTTCCGGCGCGTGCTGGACGACCCGCAGGAGCGGCTGCTGGGCGACCTGGGCCGCGCGCTGCGGCTCTACCCCGGCCTGGCACCCGTGCTGCGCAGCCCGCGGCCCAGCGGCATGGAGATGGACGCCGACGGCGCGTACCGCTTCCTGCGCGAGGCCGCCCCCGTGCTGTCGCAGGCCGGCTTCGGCGTGCAGGTGCCGGGCTGGTGGACCCGGCCCGCCGCCCGCCTGGGCCTGAAGCTGCGCGCCACACCCTCTGCCGGGAGCGCGGCGGGCGGGCGCGTGGGAATGGAGACGCTGGTCGCGTACGACTGGCAGGTCTCGCTGGGCGGCGAGACGCTGACGGCCGAGGAGTTCCGCGCGCTGGCGGCCATGAAGGTGCCGCTCGTGCGCGTGCGCGGCGCCTGGGTGGAGCTCAAGCCCGGCGAGGTGGAAGCCGCCCTGCGCATGTTCGACCGCGGCCGCGGCGGCGAGATGACGGCGGCCGAGGTGCTGCGCCTCGCGATGGGCGCCGACGCCCCCGCCGAGCTTCCGCTGGAGAGCGTGGAGGCCGAAGGCTGGCTCGGCGAGCTGCTCTCGGCCGACGGCGACGCGAAGGTGAAGGACGTGCCCGCGCCGCCCGGCTTCACCGGCAAGCTGCGCCCGTACCAGCGCCGCGGGCTCTCGTGGATGTCCTTCCTCGACCGCCTGGGCCTCGGCGCCTGCCTGGCCGACGACATGGGCCTGGGCAAGACGGTGCAGCTCCTCGCGCTCCTCCTCTCCGAGCGCGCGGAGGCGGAGGGAAGCGCGCCGCCGCCCACCCTGCTCGTCTGCCCCATGTCGCTGCTGGCGAACTGGCAGCGCGAGGCGTCCCGCTTCGCACCCGGCCTGCGCGTGCACGTGCACCACGGCGCCGATCGCGCGTCGGCAGACGAGCTGAAGGCCGCGGCGGAAGAGAGCGACCTCGTGCTCACCACGTACGCCCTCGCCACCCGCGACCAGGAGGCGCTGGCCGGCGTGGATTGGGGCCGCGTGGTGCTGGACGAGGCGCAGAACGTCAAGAACTCCGCCGCGCGCCAGGCACAGGCGGTGCGCACCTTCCGCGCGCCGCGCCGCATAGCCCTCACCGGCACGCCGGTCGAGAACCGGCTGGCTGAGCTGTGGTCCATCCTCGACTTCCTCAACCCCGGCCTGCTGGGCACCGCGGCCGACTTCCGCCGCCGCTTCGCCACGCCCATCGAGAAGTACCGCGACGCCGATCGCTCCGCGCAGCTCCAGCGGCTCACGCGGCCGTTCGTGCTGCGCCGCCTCAAGACCGACCGCCGCATCATCCGCGACCTGCCCGCCAAGCACGAGATGAAGGTGTACTGCACCCTCACCCGCGAGCAGGCGTCGCTCTACCAGGCCACGGTGGACGAGATGATGCAGCGGGTGGAGCAGGCCCAGGGCATCGAGCGCCGTGGCCTGGTGCTCGCCACCCTCATGCGCCTCAAGCAGGTGTGCAACCACCCCGCGCAGCTGCTGGGCGACCGCTCCGCGCTGCCGGGGCGGTCGGGCAAGCTGGAGCGGCTGGAGGAGATCGTGTCCGAGGTGCTCGCGCTGGGCGACCGCGCGCTCGTCTTCACGCAGTTCGCGGAGATGGGCCACCTGCTGCGCCAGCGGCTGGAGGAGCGCTTCGCCCGCGAGGTTCCCTTCCTGCACGGCGGCACCACCCGCGCGGCCCGCGACGAGATGGTGGCGCGGTTTCAGGCCGGCGGCGGGCCGCCCGTCCTCCTCCTCTCGCTCAAGGCGGGCGGAACGGGCCTCAATCTCACCGCCGCCAACCACGTCGTCCACTTCGACCGCTGGTGGAACCCCGCCGTCGAAGACCAGGCCACCGACCGCGCCTTCCGCATCGGCCAGCGGCGCGACGTGCAGGTGCGCAAGCTCGTCTGCGCCGGTACGCTGGAAGAGCGGATCGACGAGATGATCGAGGAGAAGAAGCAGCTCGCCGCCAGCGTCCTCGGCACCGGCGAATCGTGGCTGACCGAGCTCTCCACCGCCGACCTGCGCCGCATCGTCACCCTCGGCAACGATGCGCGCGGATGATGCGGTTTCGGTCGATGACGGACCCGACTCCGACGATCGAAGCCGTCCGACACGCCCCAGCCGGGAAACGGCGTCGCGCCTCCCGGGCGGCGGGTCCGCAGCAAGTCTCCCGTATCCGCTTCGACGACGGACCGGCGGTTGATGGCGGAGCAAGATGCTGGTGATGGAGGACGGACGATGCGGATCGACGCGGGATGTCGATGATGGATGACAGCGGTGAAGATCGAGGCGTACGCCGATGAGGAAGGACGGACGATGAGCGACTGGTGGATGTACGAAAGCGGCCCGCGCCGCCCCGCGCCCGACGGCATCCGCGCGCGGAGCCAGCGCGGCGAGATCGGCGAGAGCTGGTGGTCCAAGCGCTTCCTCGACGCGCTGGCGCAGGTTGCCGACACGTCGAGGCTTGGCCGCGGGCGCAGCTACGCCCGCAGCGGCCAGGTCATGCGGCTCAAGGTCGCGCCCGGCGTGGTCACCGCGAACGTCCAGGGTTCGCGCGTCACGCCGTACGCCGTGCGCATCACCCTCGTCCCGTTCACCGACGCCGAGTGGGCGCGCGCGGAGGCCGAGCTGGCCGCCCAGGCGCTCAACCTCGCCGCCCTTCTCGCGGGCGAGATGCCGCGCGACGTGGAAGAAGCGTTCGCCGCCGCCGGCCTCCACCTCTTCCCCACCTCGGCCAAGGAGCTGGCGAGCAGCTGCTCGTGCCCGGACTGGGCGGACCCGTGCAAGCACACCGCAGCCGTCTACTACATCCTGGCCGAGGCGTTCGACGCCGACCCGTTCCTCGTCCTCGCCTGGCGCGGGCGCCCGCGCGAGCAGCTTCTCGAAAACCTCCGCGCCCTCCGCGCCGCCGCCATCGCCGCCGAAGACGCCGCCGCCCCCCCGCCCGAAGCCGAGCCGGACGCCGACGCTGCCGCGGACCCTCTCCCCGCGTCCGAAGAAGCGCCGCGCACGGGCGGCTTCTGGACCGCGGGCCCGGAGCTGTTCGGCTTCCGCTACGCCCCCGCGGCCCCCGCGGTGCCGGACGCCGTGATCCGCCAGCTCGGCCCGCTTCCGGAAGCCGCCGGCGGCTCCGCCATCTCCGAAGCCCTCTCCACCGCCTACCATATCTTCACCGCCGCCGCCGAACGCCGCGCCTTCCCCGAAGCCGCCCCGCCGCCCGAACCCAAGGAGCCGAAGGCACGGAAGCGGAAGGGGGCGTAGGGACCCGGAGAGCGGGAGGGTTTCGCATGCGGAAGACTGCCCCCTCCCCCGGCCCCTCCCCCGCAAGCGGGAGAGGGGAGAACTGCTTGCGGCATCGCCGCTTAGCTTGGCTTCCCAGTCCACTCGTAAACTGCGTTACCCCGCTACCCGCTTCATCCCACAGATCCACATAACCCTTTCTCCTACAATGATCTAGCTCCCCTCCCCCAGGCAGTTTTGGGGGAGGGGCTGGGGGAGGGGGCCTCCTCCCGCCCACGAAAATCCAATCGAATTGGGTAGGGGGCAGCCGGCAATCACCGGCTGCGCCCCTCCCTCACCACCGTACGTGCGGGTCCGCATACGGCGGTTCGGAAGGTTGAGGTGCGGAGTGTGTGGTTCCCCGCCCTGGGCAAAGAGGCTGCTCCCCGCCATCGGTGCTTCCTCGCTGCGTGGTACTCTCGGGGCTTCACCCCTACCCTCCCATGCGAGCCCTGCCGAGGCAGGCATCTGAGGCATTGTACCTCTGAGGTTCGCAGTGTTCTCCCTCCCTTCCGTTCGGCCCTTCATCGGTGAGGATGGGTCTTCGGCCATGGTGGCTCCCCGGCCGACTACTATGGCCTCTGCTGACTTCTCGCTCCGCCGCGTAACACTCCCCGTCGGCGTCCCCCTTTCAGAGGTGAGGCGAGATCTCCCCGGGTAAGCACTGGAACTGTCCCCGCACCACCGCCGGATCTACACCGCCTGAGCTTTGGTCGTGAGAGCTTCGCGTTGCGTTGCACGCTCGCCCTGCTCGGCAATGCCTCGTATCCGATTTCTGTTCGTCGGCGCGCGGGTCTCGCTAGCCGCTTCTTTCAGCCCTACCCTCACGGGCAGCACCTTGCGGTTCGCTCGGGTCCCCTACGACCAAGTTCCCAGGGGACTTTCACCCCCAAGCTCCAGCACATGCCGGGCACACAACACGAACGGGGAGCCTGCGAGAGGCTCCCCGTTCGTGCATCTACCGAGTTGTGCTGCCGATGTTCACCGACCGGGAGTGCTACCGCTCGATCCAGCGCTCCACGCGGCCGCCCTTGTCCAGCACGAGCGAGGTTTCGGGGCCGTCGTGCAGGCGGTCGAGCCAGCGGGCGGCGGTGAGGTGCTCCAGCAGCTGCCCGGCATCTTCGTCGTTGAGCGCGTCGTGCGTCACGCGAAGGAAGCGCACGCCGCTGTCCTGGTCCGGCCTGAAGCGCCACGCGTGCCGGCGCTCTTCGCCGCGCTCCGAGGTCTTCACCGTGCTCCACGTACCCGCAGCCTGGCGGCGGAGCGCCGTGCCCAGCTCGCGGGTGATGCGCGTGAGCTTGTCGTTCTTGTTCTCTCGCGGGGCCATGTACGCCTCCCTGGATTGGGGGCGGAGTGTGCGCGCCCCGGGGGATGGACCGTCAGCGCGGTGCGCACTGGCAGGGGGAGCGGGCACCTGCATGCCGCTCCGTCTCCTTCATACCCCGCGAATTCAGTTTCGGCCACTTCTGCCTCGCGCCGCCCGCCCGCTGCCGGCCCCAACTCCGGCGGGCGGGCCGGACGGAAGGTCGTCCAACGCGAAAACGGGAGCGCAGGGCTCCCGTTTTCGTCTGCCGAATTCATCTGTCATCGCCCGCATTCATCTACCGATCGAACACATCGTTTCGGCCGCAGAGATCGGATACCCGCGCCGATGTCGTGATGGCTACCGCGCGGCGGGGGCCAGGGGCAGGGTGAAGCGGAAGGTGCTGCCGCGGCGCTCGTTGTTCTCGGCCCAGATGCGGCCGCCGTGCTGCTCCACGATCTGCCGGCAGATGGCGAGGCCCAGGCCCGTGCCGCCCTTGTCGCGCGCGTCGGTGCTGTCCACCTGCTGGAAGCGCTCGAAGATCAGGCCCAGCTTCTCCGGCGGGATGCCGCGGCCCTGGTCGCGCACCTCGAACACCGCCTCGCTCTCGCGCTCCGACACCGAGAGCCAGACCGTGCCCTCTTCCGAAGAGAACTTGACCGCGTTGGACACGAGGTTGCTCAGCACCTGGCAGATGCGGTCCGGGTCCGCGAACACCCGCACCGGCGAGGGCGTCACCACCAGCCAGATGCCGGCCTGCTCCGCCATGGAGCGCATCACGTCGGCCGCCTGGGTGACCAGCTCGCCGGCCGAGTACACCTGGCGCTCCACGGCCACCTTGCCGGAAGCCATGCGCTCCAGGTCCAGCACGTCGTTGATGAGCCGCATCAGCCGGTCAGTGTTGCGCATGGCCAGGCTCAGCATGCCGCGGCCGCGCTCCGGGTTGCTGTCCAGCAGCCCGTTGGCGAGCAGGCCCAGCGACGCGCGGATGGAGGTGAGCGGCGTGCGCAGCTCGTGGCTCATCACGGAGATGAACTCGTCCTTCAGGCGCGCCGTCTCCACCCGGTCGGTGATGTTGCGCGTGACCGCCTGCATCCCCTCCACCTGCCCGCTGGCGGAGGTGACGAGCTGGGCGTTCTGGCCCACCCACAGCTCCCGCCCGTCTGCGGTGCGCACCGGGAACTCCAGGTAGGTGGCGGGCACCCGCTCCGCGATCTGCCGCCGGTAGAACGACGTGACCTCCTCCACCATGTCGGGCCGCACCAGCCGCGTGTACGGGTGGCCCAGCAGCGCCTGAGGCGAGTACCCGGTCACCGAGATGCCCACCGGGTTCACGTACGTGAAGTTGCCCACCACGTCGGTCTGGAAGATGATGTCGCTGGCGTTCTCCACCAGGTGGCGGTGGCGGGCCTCGCTGGCGCGGAGGTCGGCCTCGGCGCGCTTGCGCTCGGTCACGTCGCGCGAGCTCATCACCACCAGGCGCGGGTCGGCCGGCAGGCGGTTGCCCAGCGCCTCGTAGCAGCGCCAGGTGCCGTCGCGGTGCAGCACGCGGAACTCGACCGCCTGGCTGCTGGAGGGGTCCTCCACGGCGGCGCGCAGGGCGCCGGTGAGCGCCTCGCGGTCCGCCGGGTGCACCAGGTCCAGCGCGCCGCGGCCGGCCAGCTCGGCGGGCGTGTAGCCCAGCATGCGCTGCACCGAGCCGCCCACCGCGCGCACGAGCCCCTGCGCGGTGACCAGGGTGATGAGGTCCGAGCCGTTGAGGGTCATGGACCGCAGCAGCGCCTCGCTCTTCACCAGCCTGCGCTCCAGGCGGCGCTGCTTGGCCACCTCCTGCTCCAGCTCGCGCGTGCGGGCGCGGACCTTCTCTTCCAGGCTCTCGTTCTGGCGCTGGAGCTCCAGCGCCAGTGCCCGCGTCTCCAGCACGTTGCGGATGCGGAGCAGCGCCTCGGTGAAGTCCAGCGGCTTGCTGAGGAAATCCTTGGCGCCGCTGGCCAGGGCGCGCTGCCGCGCCTCGGGCGTGATGTCGCCGGAGAGGACCAGGATGGGCAGGTAGGTGCCTGCGGCCTGGCTCTCCATCACGCGGCCGATCAGCTCCACGCCGTCCATCTGCGGCATGTGCAGGTCCAGCAGCAGCAGGTCGGGCCGGATCTCGTCCACCAGCCGCAGCGCCTCGTGCGGGTCGGCCGTGGTCCACACGCGCCCGTAGCCCGCACGGTCCAGCATGCGGTGCAGCAGCCGCAGGTTGGCCGGCTCGTCGTCTACCACCAGGATCCTGGCCGCGGTCAGGCTCATGGGCGGCGCCAGCGGCTGCAAGGGCTCATGCGCGGCCGGCTGCTCGCTCCGCCGGTCGCCGGGCGGCACGATACGGAGCGCGGGCCGGTCGGCGGCCACGGACGGCCTGCCGCCGAAGCGGATTGCAGATGCGGGCATGTTCATCGGGAAACCCGGGAAAGAGCGGCGGGAAAGGCAGCACCTGCCAAGGCAGTTCCGGGGCCAGTGGTGAGATATCTCCGTAAGTAGTGTCAGTCAAATGTTTTACCCTCAATGTCCGTTGGGGTTCGCACGCATCGCACCTGTACGGTTCTCGCCGTGCTGCAGCCGGCGAGCAGCCGGCGCCGCCCGTACCAGCGCAGCTCACGCGCGATGGTGCAGAAACAGGACGGTGTACGGAAACGCGACGCTCCGCGGCCCGTCACGCGCAAGTATGTGGCCGCGCCGGCGGTTTCCGGACCAGCGTACACGGTTGACGGCGGGCGGGGCGGGGAGCGCTGGCACTAAGCATCTACAGAATAGAGCAGGTGCGCGGTGGTTCTATCAATCGTTATTTGTTCAGGTGTGCTATGTTGTTCTGTTACTAGATGATAGGGCCGCGGCAGCGTGCGGCACTCCCCGTGCACGATTCGTAAATCGTCGCTAAGGGACGATCCTTTAGTGGCATTAGTACTCTTAAGCCGCTGGAGGGTTTTATGTCAGAGCAGGAAAACATCGCGGGAAAGATGCGCCTTGACCCAGACGACCTCGAAGTTGACTCCCTCAGCATGGAAGACTTGGAGGCGGTCGCCGGGGGGCAGGATGCAATCGCAGTCGTGGGGGATTCCAACGGGTGCCCGCAGAGCTACACCTGCCCCGGGAGTTACACCTGCCCCGCAAGCTACACGTGCCCGCAGAGCTACACGTGCCCTAACTAGGGCGCCGGTAGGCTCGGCGCATAGCTGACTGCCAATCGCGCGACCGCTCTCCGATGGGGTGGCCGCGCGATCTTCTTTGTGCAGATCCATGATCCCGTGCGAATGTCTCGCGGTTGACGGCGGCGGGGCGGGGAGCTATTTGCAGCGGGTACGTTTCGGAGGGCGCGCGGTGAACGGCCGAGAAGGCGGGAGAGCATGGACCTGGAAGACATCAAGAGCGCGTCGATCCTGCTGGTGGACGACGAGGAGGCGAACATCCGCATCCTCCAGCGCTTCCTGACCAAGGAAGGCTACACCGACGTGCACGGCGCCACGCAGGGACGCGAGGTGATGGCCACGTTCGGAGAGGTGAAGCCCGACCTGGTGATCATGGACCTGCACATGCCCTTCCCGGACGGGTTCGTGATCCTGGACTGGCTGGGCTCGGCCATCCCCAAGGCTGAGTACCTGCCCATCATGATCGTGACGGGCGACCTGAGCGTGGAGTCGAAGAACCGCGCGCTGGTCCTCGGGGCCAAGGACTTCCTCACCAAGCCCTTCGACTTCTTCGAGGCGCGCTACCGCATCCGCAACCTGCTCCAGACGCGCGCCCTGTACCTCCAGCTGGAGCGCTACAAGGCCGCCGCAGGCGAGAGCCCGTCCGCCGGCACGGACGGCCCGGATACGAATACGCGGGCCGAGTAGCCGCTGCGCAAGGGCTTTCGCACCTCGTCGCCCCCTTCGCTGGCCGGGTGCCGGCCGGCGACGTACGGAGATGCGCATCATCACCCTCCATCCGGGAGCGGAGAAGGTCGTCAGGCCCGTTAGTGAGATGCGCATCCGCCGAGGCGCTTCGGGCGGCGGCGAACCTCACGCATCGGCCGAAGCGTTTCGGGGATGCGGGACGATCTGCCGCGTCCGCACGTAGCCGCCCCATCGCCCGAACCGCATCTTCCGTCCGCTCGTTCCGCCGTTCATCCTCCGAAGACACGAGATCACTGAGTTGGCTCCAGAACTGCCGCGACCCGGGATCTCAGTGCCCGCCGGCACGGTGGCGGTGCGGCGCTCGCTGACCACGCTGGCTTGATCGAACCTCGAAAGGCTTCACCGAAAATCGTGGAAGCGCTCGGCCCGCCGCCGGGCGCTTCGTGTTTCCGGTAGATAACCACTTCAGGCGTTTGAGTCCGGTGCGACGCGGAAGGCGCTCCTCGCGACTCCATCCGGCGGGGAATCAAACGTTTCCTTGCGCATGGCGGCACGAAAGGTATGTTGCATCG
>DASRQW010000532.1 GCA_035696245.1 Longimicrobiaceae bacterium
CGGGGTCCGGCTCCAGCGCCTGCTCCACCACCTCGCGCAGGTGGCGCGGCACCTCGCCCCAGCGGCCGCGCACCGGGAGCGGGATGGCATCTCCCGCCTGCACGCGCGCCCGCTCCACGCGGTCGTACGGGCGCTCGCCCGCCAGCACCTCGTACGCGATGAGGCCCAGCTGGTACACGTCCGACGCGGGCGTCGCCACGCGCTCCGGGTCCACCTGCTCGGGCGACGCGTACGCGGGCGAGTGGGGGAGCTGGCCCGTTCGCGTCAGGTCCGCATCCTCCCCCGGCTCCACCGGTTTCGCGATGCCGAAGTCCAGGATGCGCGCCGATTCCCAGCCATCGCCGCTGCGCACCAGGAAGACGTTCGCGGGCTTCACGTCGCGGTGCACGATGCCCACGTGGTGCCCGGCAGCCAGCCCGCGCGCCGCGTCGCGCAGCACACGGACGGCGCGGTCGCGGGGAAGCCCCTCGCGGGCCAGCGCCTCCTTGAGGTCGCGGCCCTCCAGCAGCTCCATGACGATGAAGTCCAGGTCCAGCTCGGGATCGGTGCCGTAGTCGAAGATCTGCACCACGTTGGGGTGGTGCGGGATGCGCGCCGCAGACCCCGCCTCGCGCCGGAAGCGCTCGCGCAGGTCCTGCCGCGCCTCGTCGCTCGGCGCGTCCATCGTCACGACCTTGATCGCCACCGGCCGCCCAAGCGTGGTGTCGCGCCCGCGGAACACCAGGCTCATCCCGCCGGTGCCGATCATCTTCTCGATCTCGTAGCGCCCGGCCAGCTTGCGGCCCATCAGCAGCCGCTCCATCGGCCGGCTCACGGGCGCGCCTCCGCCGCGGTCGGCGCGGGTGGGCGGCGCGTGCGGACCCGCGGGCGTGGGGCGGCGAAGCTGCTGCGGACGAGGTTGCTCGGCACCGATCCGTACCTTTCAGCCGTGCGGCATGCGAGGGGCGTTCGGGCGCCGGAGGGTGCAATCCACATGCCCGGTGCGGTTTCGCGCCGAACTCCCGAGGCTCGTGGATCCTCCCCGCTTCGCCCGCCGCCGCGCATCGTTTGTCCGATGACGCGGACGTCATCGCCTGGTGTTACGGTGATCGGCGGGAAACGAGTGTGGCGCATCTTCCGACCCGCGCATGATTGCACGGCCGGCGTTCGGGAGATGCCGGCGCGGCGCGTGCCTTTCGGCGGCGCCCTCACCCCAGCGAGCGAGGCGGCATGCGCAAGCTCAGGCTGAACGTGGAAGAGCTTCAGGTGGAGAGCTTCTCACCCTCCGGCGACGGGGTCAGGCGCCGCGGCACGGTGAACGGCCAGAGAATGGTAGCGACGTACGCGTGCACAGAAGGGTGGGACGGTTGCCCGATGCCAAGCGTGGGATACACCTGCGACGTGCAGTGCAGCGACACGCACATAGGCTTCACGTGCGGCTTCTATTCGTGCGCGGGCTTTACGCCGTGCACCGAGAGCCCGACGGAGACCTGCATCATGTGACGAGAGAGGTGCCCGGTACGTTGGGGATCCGCTTTGGGCCCAGAACGCGAAGAGCCTCCGTACCGCGCGGAGGCTCTTCGATTTTGCATCTGCCGTGTTCGCCGGATTGCATCTCCCGGCGCCGGATCGATCAGCGCTGCGAGGTGCTGTCGGGCGTCGCCGTTGTGTCCGCGGCGCGGGGCCGGGTGCGGGGCTTGGCCGTGCGGTTCGCGCTGTCCGCCCGCGCGCCGGTGCGTCCGCTGGTGCCGGTGCGTCCGCTGGTGCCGCCGGTGCGTCCGCCAGACGCTCCGCTGCGTGCCGGAGTCGTCGTCCCGCCCGCCTTGCTGGCCGATGCGTTCGCCGCCGCGTTCGCCTCGCTTCGGCCCACGTCGCTCGGCGCCGTGCCGTTGCCGGCACCTGCGATGTCGCGGAAGTGCACGGGGATGCCGCGGCGCACCTGGTGGCTCAGGAACTCCGCGTCCCAGTTGGTGAGCCGCACGCAGCCGTGCGAGGTCGCGTAGCCGATCGTCTCCGGGCTGCCCGTGCCGTGGATGCCGTAGTGCGGCTCCGAGAGCGCCATCCACACCACGCCCACGGCGTTGTTGGGACCCTTGGGGACCATCGCCTCGGGCAGGCTATCGTCCACGCCCGTGAGCAGCGCGGGCTGGTAGTGCCACGCCGGGTCCTGCGTGACGGTGCTCACCGCGAACTTGCCGGACGGCGACGGCGAGTACGTGGCGCCCAGCGTAGAGGGGAAGTGGTACAGGATACGGCCCGACGCGTCCAGCGCGTGCACGTACGTCCCGCGGCCCGACACCTCGATGGAGGCTACCGTGCCTTTGGACTTCCGGTCGCCGTCCACCGCGGGGGCGTTGATGGCGGTGCCGGCGGCCACGTGGTCCAGGTCCGTGCCGGGGTTGAGCTGCTTGAGCAGGTCCTGGGTAATGTGGAACTTCTCGCTCAGCTTCTCGGTGAGCGTCTGGTAGCAGGAGCAGTCCAGCTTGGCCTGCTCGTACACGTCTTTCGGGATGGTGGTGAACGGCCCCGCCACGTCGTTCGCCGTGAGCGTGCGCCGCACGACCAGCTCGCGCGGGCTGCCCGCCAGCTGCGACAGCTTTGCGACCGTGGGCGAGTCGACCACGGCGGTGGCGCGCAGGCCGTTCATCTTCTGGAACCAGTACAGCGCCTCCGCCGCGTTCTTGCCCCAGCGGCCGTCCATCATGCCGGGCGAGAAGAGGGCGCGGTCCAGCAGGATCTGCACGCGCAGTACGCTGGGGCCCTCCACGTCGCCGGTGAGCGGCAGGTGCATGGGGCTGTTGTTCACCGCCTGCGCGGTGATCTGGTTCCAGCGCTCGGGGTTCTTCACCGGGCGGCCGGGTGCCATGCTGTCCATCTGCACCACCTGCTGCCACGACATATCCATGCGCTGGGCGGCGATCTGCTCCGGCGTCGGGTCCTGCTCGCGCGGATCCCACGCCACTGCCACCGCGTTCGGGTTGTTGGCCTGCGCGCCCGCCGAAGCTGCGGGCGCCGCACCTTCGCCGGCTTTCGCGTCGTCCTTGCCTCCGCAGGCGGCGAGCAGCGCCACCATCGCGGCGGCAGCGTACCAGTTGGGTCTCATCTATCTCCGTCGGTTCGCGTTCGTGCGTGTCTCGATCCCCGCCACGGCCTTCCCGCAGCGCGTTCGCGGCAACCGTTGGCAGGTTTCGGGCCGGATACAAACTTTGTTTACCAATGGAGATGAACGGCTTCCCGCATCCGCCGATGACGGTCCGTCGCGACGTTCGGCACATGCGTGAGATGCGGGAGATGCGGGAGATGCGGGAGATGCGGGAGATGCGGGAGATGCGGGAGATGCGGGAGATGCGGGAGATGCGTGAGATGCGTGAGATGCGTGAGATGCGGGAGATGCGGATCGGCCGACGAGCCACGGGGAGCGCATCGGCCGATATACAGGCTTGGATCGCATCGGTGGGCTTTCACCAGCGCCGTCGTTGGAAGATGCGCAGTCAGCGATCCAGCGCGGCTGGCCCCGTCGTGCGCTGTCCGGCGGCGAGGCGGGCTGCTTTCGCGATGAGGTAGTTCCGCTCGGGAATGCTGGTCGTGCCTTCGGCGGCGGCGCGATAGTGGGCGATGGCGGCGTCGTGATCTCCCGCGCGCTCCAGCAGGTGCGCGCGCACGGCGTCCAGGCGGTAGTGCCCGCGCATCCGCGGGTCCGCGTCCAGCGGCGTCAGCAGGGCGAGCCCCGCGCTGGGCCCGTGAACCATCGCGGCGGCGATGGCGTGGTTGAGCGCCACCATCGGGTTCTCCTGCATCTCCTTGAGCACGCCGTACAGTGCCAGGATCTGAGGCCAGTCCGTATCTTCCGCCCGTTCGGCCTCGTCGTGCACCGCGGCGATGGCGGCCTGCAGCGAGTACGCGCTCGCCGACCCGCCCGTCAGCGCGGCAGAGACCAGCGCGACGCCCTCCGCGATCTGCGCCCGGTTCCACAGCGTGCGGTCCTGCTCGTCCAGCGGGATCAGCTCGCCGTCGGGCCCCGTGCGCGATGCGCGGCGCGCGTCCGTGAGCAGCATCAGCGCGAGCAGGCCGGCGACGTCTGCGTCGTTCGGCAGCAGGGCGTGGACGGCGCGCGCCAGACGGATCGCCTCGTTCGACAGGTCAGTCCGCTGCAGCACCGCGCCGCTCGTGCTCGCGTATCCCTCGTTGAAGATGAGGTAGAGCACGTGCAGAACGGCGCCCAGCCGCTCCGCGCGCTCGCCCGGCTCGGGCATGCTGAACGGCACGCCAGACGCCTTGATGCTCGCCTTCGCGCGGCTGATCCGCTGCGCCATGGTGGCCTCGGGCACCAGGAACGCGCTGGCGATCTCCGCCGTGGTCAGGCCGCCTACCGCCCGCAGCGTCAGCGCGATGGCCGACGGATCCGTGAGCGCCGGGTGGCAGCACATGAAGAGCAGCACCAGCGTGTCGTCGCGGTCCACGCCCAGCTCCGCGTCCGGCGGCGGCACGAACGCCCAGTCCGCCCACACCTCCGTGGCGACCGCGTCCTCGCGCCGCCGCCGCGCCATCTCGCTGCGCACCTGGTCCGTCATCCGCCGCAGGGCCACGTGGTACAGCCAGCCGCGCGGATTCGCGGGGATGCCGGCCGCCGGCCACTGCGTCGCCGCGGCGATCAGCGCCTCCTGCACGGCATCTTCCGCCGCCGCGAAGTCGCCGTGCCGCCGCGCCACCGCGCCCAGCACCTGCGGCGCAAGCTCGCGCAGCAGGTGCTCGACCGTGACCGCCACCCGCACCGCCGTCACTCGTCGGTGGGCGGGGCGCTCATCACCTGCCGCACCTCGATCGCCATGTTCAGCGGCGCCCCGCCCGGTCCCGGCGCCGTAGACGCCTTCGCGGCCAGCTCGTACGCCCGCTCCGGCGAGTCCACGTCCACGATCCAGTAGCCCGCCAGGAACTCCTTCGCCTCGGCGAACGGGCCGTCGGTGACCGGCGCGCCGTCCTTGCCTGCGCGCACCAGCTTCGCCTGCCCCGGAGGCGCCAGGCCCTGCGCGTCCACCCGCTCGCCCGCGGTGGCCAGCTCCGCGTTGAAGCGGTGCATGAACGCGATGTGCGCCTTGAGGTCGTCCGGGCTCCAGGCGCTCACCTGGTACTCACCGTTCCCGCGCGGCGTGTGCATCATCATCATGAACTTCATGGTCCGTTCTCCGTCTCGTGGTTGGCGCCCGGGTCCGGCGCAGCGCAGCGGCCCTCGTTGGCCTTGCATGCACTAGTCGGAGCCGAGCGCGCGTTCTCTACATCGCCCGAAAACTTTCTTCGAGTGAAGGTAGCGAGCCCAGCCGCATCCAGCATCTACGGCCGGGTCGGCGGCGGAGGAGGGGGAGTCGCGGCGGCAGGGTTCCGTGCAGCCGGACGGGGCGAGCCAAGCGCCGGCACAACACGCTGAGGTGTCGATCGAGGAGCCGACGTCGGAACGGGCGCGACGGATGGCCTCGGCGGGAAAGCCGCGCGGAGCGGAGCCGGACGCGCCGCTGACGGAGACACGCTCCGGGCGACGGCGGATGCCGGAGCGGCGCCGGGCCGCACGGGCGGCGCCTTCGGGCGCACGGCCGAGGTGGCGCGGCGCGTGTCCAGGAAGCGCACGGGCGTGCCGGGGCGGATGCGGGCGCTCAGGAACACCGCGTCCCAGTTGGTGAGCCGCACGCAGCCGGCGGACTGCGCGTAGCCGATCGTCTCCGGGCTTTTCGTCCCGTGGATGCCGTAATGCGGCGCCGAGAGCCCCATCCACATTCTCCCCACCGCGCTGTTCGGCCCCGGCGGGATCATGGCGTCGGGCCTGGAATCCGGCACGCGGGCCAGCAGCGCGGGCTGGTAGTGCCACCACGGGTCCGGGTCGATGCTCATCACCCGGAAATCGCCCAACGGCGACGGGTCGTACGACGCGCCCAGGGTGGACGGGAAGTGGTACAGGATGCGCCCCGCCGCGTCCAGCGCGTGCACGTAGTTGCCGCTGCCGGAGATCTCCAGCCTCGCCACCCCGCCCGCCTGCGCGGCGGGGTTCCGGACGGCAGGCAGGAACAGCTTCGCGCCGGCCGCGAGACGGTTGATTGCGACGCCAGGGTTCAGCTGCCGCAGCAGCTCCTGCGTGAGGTGGAAGCGCTCGCTCAGCTTCTCGGCCAGCGACTGGTAGCACGAGCAGTCCAGCCGCGCCTGCTCGTAGATGTTCTCGGGCGTGGGCACGAACGGACCGCTCGCCTCCTCGGCCGTCAGCACGTGCTCCTCCACGAGCACCCGCGGGCTGCCCGCGCGATGGCGAAGCCGCTCCAGCGTCGTGGAGTCCACGCGCCCGGTGGCGGGAAGCCCCTCGCGCGTCTGGAACCAGAACACCGCGTGCTCCAGGTTGCGGCCCCACTTCCCGTCCATCATCCCCGGCGAGAAGAGCGCGCGGTCCAGCAGGATCTGCACGCGCACCACCGACGGGCCCGCGAGCCCCCGGCCCACGGGAAGATGCTGCACGGCACCGTTCACCGCCGCGGGCGCGATCTGTCCCCACGCCTCCACCGGCGGCACCGTATCCCGCGGAATCGTATCGCGGCGCACCACACCCACGCGCCTCACCGAGTCGCGCGGCACCAACCCTCGGGGCTTCGCCGTGTCACGCGGAACGGTGTCGCGGCGCATCGTGTCGCGGGAGATGACGTCGCGCGGGACCGTGTCGCGCCGGACGACGCCCGCCTGTCCGCTGGAGACGGGCGGAGAGACGGCAGCAGCGGCGGAGTCCGCGGGCGACGGTGCGGGCGTGGCGGCGGGCTTCGGGGTGCAGGCGTGCGCGATGGCGCTCAGGGCGAGCACGGCGGAGGCGCGGAGGAGCGGCTTGGCGGGGAACTGCATGGCGGAGCGGACCTTCCGAGCGGGGACGACGACCGACGGACCAACGGGCGACAAGTCTAGTGGTGCCGGCCGGGCAGCGGAAGCGTTTCGACACGCTACCCGCAACGCTCCCTGTCCATCTCGAGCTCCGCCGTACGGAACGGTTGACGAAAACCCGCCCCGAACCGAAATTTCGGCTTCGTCACCCGTGCCGGGTGGCGGGAAGGGTCTTGGGAGGGTTGGCAGAACGGCTATTGCACCGGTCTTGAAAACCGGCGTCCGAAAGGACTTCTGGGTTCGAGTCCCAGGCCCTCCGCTCGAAAGCGCCAAGATGGAACCGAAGCCCCGCCGTCGGCAGACGCGCGGGGCTTTTCGTTCGGTGCGTTCGTGGCCGGCGGACCGGGTGACGAGCCCGCCGGAATTCCCGCAATCACCCAGCGGCTCGGCGGACGGCCGGTGGGAACATTCGTAGTGCGGAATGGTTGAAGATGGCGCGGCATTTGCTAAGTTGGGCGGCACCACCCGTATGCGGACCCGGCAGAGCGGGCGCGCCGGGGCGGACGGGCCCCGAGCGGGGCCTTGCGGACCCCATCCGGCAGGCATCGCAGGTTTCGCGTCGGCGCCCCGTTCCGGCGCCGCGGCCAGCGCCAAAACCCACGGAGCTGCACCGGCGCGCGGTGATCCGCGCTCCCCGTTTCGGGCTTGGCGGCCGCATGCTACGTTAGAATCGTCTCGGCTCGTGCCCGCGCCCCCACCGGGGACGCGGACGCCGCCGCGCGCTGCATTCTCAATCCCCCACCGCAGGAGTCGTCTGTGGCAACAGGTGACAATCTCGACCCCGACGTGAACGCTCCCGCCGCAGGCGACAGGCCCCAGCCGCGCGCCCGTGGTCGGCGCGGCGCCGCCGCGGAAGCCCCCGCCACCCCGCCCGCGGCTTCCGGCCGCGCGCGCAGGGGCGGACGCGCGCTGGCGCCCGGCTCCGTGGTGCTCCCCGCCGCGGCCGAGACCGCGCTGGGTGCGGACGGCGACGGCGACGGAGCGGCCCCGGTGGGCGCGGCGCCGGCCGCGGCTCCGGAGGCGGTGGGTGCACCGCCGGCGGCCCCGGCCAACGGCGGAGCCCGGCGTGGCCGGCGCGTGCCGGCGGCCGCGGCAGCTGCGGCGGTGCCTGCCCCGGTCGAGGTGCCCGTACCCGTGCGCGGCAACGGCGGCGCGCGGCGCGGCCGGCGGGTGCTGGCGGGCGTGGGCGGCGGCGATGGCGGGGGCGGGGGTGACGGCACGGGCGGCGGCGGGCACCAGGAGCGCGAGATGCGCCGGCTGCTCATCGCCCTGCGCGCCATGCAGGCGGGCGACTTCAACATGCGCCTGCCCGACGGCGACGACCCGCTCTACTCCGAGATCGCCGAGGCCTTCAACGCCATCGCCGAGCTGAACGCGCGCGTGGTGCAGGAGGTCGTGCGCGTCAGCAACACGGTGGGCCGCGAGGGCCAGACCGAGGACCGCGTCTCCATCCCCGGCGTGCGCGGCGAGTGGGCGCGCACGGTGGACGCCGTCAACTCCCTCATCACCGACCTGATGCAGCCCACCACCGAGGTGGCGCGCGTGCTCACAGCGGTGGCCAAGGGCGACCTGACGCAGAAGATGGTGCTGGAGATCGAGGGCAAGTCGGTCCAGGGCGAGTTCCTGCGCATCGGCACCACCGTGAACATCATGGTGGACCAGCTCAGCTCCTTCGCAAGCGAGGTGACGCGCGTGGCGCGCGAGGTGGGCACCGAGGGGCGGCTGGGCGGGCAGGCGCGGGTCGAGGGCGTCGCGGGCGTTTGGCGCGACCTGACGGATAGCGTGAACTTCATGGCGAGCAACCTCACCGGCCAGGTGCGGAACATCGCCCTCGTCACCACCGCGGTGGCGAACGGCGACCTGTCGCAGAAGATCACGGTGGACGTGAAGGGCGAGATGCTGGACCTGAAGAACACCGTCAACACGATGGTGGACCAGCTCTCCGCCTTCGCATCGGAAGTGACGCGAGTCGCGCGGGAGGTCGGAACGGAAGGCGTGCTGGGTGGCCAGGCTGAGGTGCCCGGGGTCGCCGGCACGTGGAAGGACCTGACGGACAGCGTGAACGCGATGGCGGGCAACCTCACGGTCCAGCTCCGCGACGTGTCCGCCGTGGCGACGGCGATCGCAGATGGCGACCTGACGAGGAAGATCACTGTGCAGGCGCAGGGCGAGATCCTTCAGATCAAGGACGTCATCAACTCCATGGTGGACCGCCTCTCGGTCTTCGCGGACGAGGTGACGCGCGTGGCGCGAGAGGTGGGTACGGAAGGCGTGCTCGGCGGGCAGGCGCAGGTGCCGGGAGTCGCCGGGACGTGGAAGGACCTGACGGACAGCGTGAACTTCATGGCCGGCAACCTGACGTCACAGGTGCGAAACATCGCCGACGTCACCACCGCGGTGGCCAAGGGCGACCTGTCCAAGAAGATCACCGCCGAGGCCAAGGGCGAGATCCTCGAGCTGAAGAACACCATCAACACGATGGTAGACCAGCTCTCCTCATTCGCCGACGAAGTGACGCGCGTGGCGCGAGAGGTCGGCACCGAAGGCAAGCTGGGTGGCCAGGCCCGGGTGGAAGGCGTCGCCGGCACGTGGGAAGACTTGACCAAGAGTGTGAACGCCATGGCGACGCACTTGACCGCTCAGGTGCGTAACATCGCCGAAGTGACCACCGCCGTCGTCACGTCGGCGATGTTACGCACCTGGTTGGTCAGGTTGTTGGCGAGCTGGTTCACGTTGTCGGTC
>DASRQW010000533.1 GCA_035696245.1 Longimicrobiaceae bacterium
GACGACGAGTGCCAGCAGCGAGGCGAGCAGCGTGAAGGCGAGACCGGCCAGCATGCGCCCGGAGACTAGCGCCGCCCCGTCCACCGGCGACGAACGGTTCAGGCGGTCGATCTGCCCCCGCCGGTCGCGCGCATGGCCCGCGTCCAGCGCCAGCGCGAACGTGGGCAGGAGCAGCAGGCCCAGGACGATGCCCGCCGCGACCAGCGCCGTGTCGGCCGAGAAGATGGGCTTGCGCCCGTCCAGCGTCAGCACGGCATAGCCCGCGCCGGGGCTGGGCACCAGCAGCGCGCAGACGGCGAGCACGGCGGCGAGCAGCACCGGCACGGCGGGATCGCGCACCCGCAGCCGCAGCTCGGTCCCCACCACCGCCGTGAGCACGGAAACCCGCCGGCCGAACGCGCTGCGTCCGCCGGCGGCACCCGATCCCGCGAGCACCGTCCGACCCGTGGCGGATGCCTGCGCGGTGGTCATCGGAGCGCCGGTTCGAGCGTCGTCACGGAGCCGCCGCTCACGCGGGCGACCGACGCGCCTCGCTCCGTCATCTCCTCCACGTGGTGCGTGGTGAGCAGGACGGTGCGCCCCTCCATCCCGTCGAACAGCAGGTCGGTGAGCGCCGCGCGCGCATCCGGGTCCACGCCCGCGAACGGCTCGTCCATCACGCACAGCGGCGCGCCCGTCTGCATGGCGTACGCGAAGCCCAGCCGCTGCAGCATGCCCTGGCTGTACGTTCCGGTCCGCATCTCCCCCGCCTTCCCCAGGCCCACCGCGCCCAGCCACTCGCGCGCCCGCTCGTCCGCCTCGCGCCGCGCCACCGCGCGCAGGCGCAGGAAGTAGACGAGGAACTCGCGCCCCGTGAGCTCCGGGTACGCGGTGAAGTTCTGCGGCATGAACGCCGCGCGCTCCAGGAACGCCGCGCGGTCCCGCACGTGGTCGTACGGGCCGAAACGGACGGTGCCCCCGGCCAGGGGATGCAGGCCGAAGACGGCACGCAGCAGCGTGGACTTGCCCGCGCCGTTGCGGCCCGTGAGCGCCGTGACGCCGGGCCCGAACGCCGCGCTCGCCGCCACCAGCAGCGGCGCGCCGTCCGGCGTCGCCAGCTCGATGCGGTCCAGGGTGAGGTCCAATGCGTCTCCTTACGCTTCCACGAGCCGGGCGCGCCGCACCTGCGTGAGGCGGGCGAAGAGGTCGTGCGTGACGGTGGCGTCGCCCGGCGCTGCAGCGTGCACCACGCGGCCGCGGTCCAGCACCACCAGGTGGTCCACCTCGGTCAGCAGCTCGCCGTTGTGGGCGATGACCACGATGGTGACCTGCCCGTGCAGCGCCCGGATGGCGGACTTGATCGCCCGCTCGCTCACCACGTCGAGCGACGCCGTGGCCTCGTCGAGGATGAGGATGCGGGGCCGCGCCGCCAGCGCCCGGGCCAGCGCGATCCGCTGCCTCTGCCCGCGCGAGAAGTTGCGCCCGCCCTCGTCCACCCCGGCCTCGTAGCCGCCGGGAAGGGAGTGCACGTGCTCGTGGATCTGCGCCGCGCGGGCTGCGCGCTCCACGTCGCCCTGCGTGACCCACTCGCGCCCGAACCCGATGTTCTCCGCCACGGTGCCCGCGAAGAGGAAGGGCTCCTGCGGCACCACGGCCACCTCGCGCCGCGAAGGCGGGGCCTCGCCCGGACCTTCGCCGGGGCCGGCCGCGAAGCGCAGCACGCCGGAGGCGGGGCGGTAGATGCCGCACAGCAGCCCGGCCACCGTGCTCTTGCCCGCGCCGCTCTCGCCCACGATGGCCGTCATGCGGCCCGCCGGGATCTCGAACGACACGTCCACCAGCGCGGGGTGCTCCGTGCCCGGATACCCGAAGCCCACCCCGTCCAGCACGTACCCGAACGGCGCCGCGCCCGAAGGCGAGGAGGCCGAGGCCGCGCCGTGGAGGACGGGCGGGAAGAGGGGGCCCGCGCCGGCAGCCGGGGCGGGGGAGAGCAGCGACTCGTGCTTCTCCAGCATCGCCCCTGCCTGCTGGAGCCTGCCCGCCAGCACGCCGATCTGGCTCACCGAGGCGACCAGCACCACGGCGTAGGTGATGTACGCCACCAGGTCGGCCACACCCAGCCGCCCCGTGCGCACCTCGGAGAGGCCGAACGCGAGCGTGCCGCAGATCACCACCGCGAATACGACCAGGCTCACCGGGTTCATCAGCGTCATCAGGCGCAGGTGCCTGCGCACGCGCGCGAACGTCTCGTCCAGCCGCTCCACGAAGCGCGCGTCCATGTAGTCCACGCGGTCGTACGCCTGGATCACGTACGCGTTGGACGCGGCTTCCAGCAGCAGCGACACCGTGCGCCCGCGGTAGCGCTGCACGGCAACCACGGCGGCCGTCGCCAGGCGGATGAACGCGAGGATCACCACGGCGATGAGCGCCACGCCGCCCAGCGAGATCATCGTCATCCGCAGGTCCACGAAGAACAGCGCCACGATGGCGCCCACGGTGAAGATGGAGTGGCGCAGGAAGCTGATCAGCGTGTCCGACAGCCCGCCCTGGATCACCCCCAGGTCCGACGAGAAGGCCGATGCCACCTCGCCCAGCTGCCTGGGGCTGCACTCGTCGAGCGGGCGGCTCACCAGGTTGCGGAAGAACGCCGCGCGCAGCCCGTTGGCGATGCGCTCCGACGCGTTCGCCACCAGGTATCCGTAGACCGCGGTGCAGACGCCCTGGAGCATCAGCAGCGCGGCGATGTTCATGGCCGGCGCGTACAGCCGCACCCCCACGCGCGGGTCCGATGCGTGGGGCAGCATCGCCACCAGCAGGCCCAGGTTGCGGGGCACGGAGAGGAAGAAGATCGTGCCCAGCGTGAGCGCGGCGATCGCGGCCCCGTACTCGCCGCGGCGCCCGCGGGTGAGCGCGAGGAGGCGCAGGACGCGGTTCACCTGCCCGCCCCGGCGGCCTCGGTCGGTCCGCGCCGCGGAGCCGCGGCCGTGTGGAAGAGCCAGGCGGCGTTCAGCGTCATGGGCAGGAAGAAGCCGCGGTCCAGCTCCGCCGGGTCCTCGCTGGGCGGCAGGAACGGGTTCACGAAGCCGTACGCGCCCGTCCTTCGCCGCTGGAGCGCCACGAAGTTCAGCCCCTCCTCCGTCTCCAGGCACGGCCGGCCCAGGGAGGTGACGAGGCGCAGCAGCTTGGCGCCCAGGTCCACGCGGTAGTTGCGCAGCTCGCCCAGCGCCGTCAGCGCCAGCATCACCGTCAGGTCCTCTCCCAGCTCCGCTCCGTCCGCGAACAGGTGGTCGGCCAGGTCGGCCACCACGTCGCCGGGGGCATTGAGGATGCGGGCGGGCGACTTCGCCAGCTCCGCCGCCTCGCGTCCCGCCGCTCCGACGACCACGCCGAACCCGCGTGCCGCCAGGAGGGATGCGATGTGGCGCACCCGACCCAGCTCGCGCACCGGCGCGGGCAGCCCCGCGAAGGCCGTCGCCACCTCGCCCAGCATCTCCCGCAGCGCCCCGACCTCGAAGCCGGCGTCGGCCAGCACGCCGTGGCAGCTCACCAGCAGCAACGGGTCCAGGTCCATGCGCGCCCGGTCCGGGTGCGCAAGGGCGGCGGCGGCCATCGACGCAGCCTCGGCCGCGGCGGGCGCGGGATCGAGCTCCAGGTCCGGATTGGCCGCCAGGCAGCAGCGGGCGAAGGTGGCCGACACGCTGGCCTTGGGCCCGGCTTCGAAGGGGACGAATCGCTCCAGGTATGCGTAGGTCTTCGCGGCCTGGGCGGGCGTGCAGCGGACGGCGCCGGCGGGCGGCGCGGCGGTCTCAAGCATCGTGGAGGACGGCGAAGGCGGCGATGCTGCTGCGGAGCCGGAGCCCCTTCTCGGCGCGCTGGACGTAGTCGTTGTCGGCATAGCTTGCCTCGGGCGGGGGGAGCAGGTCGCGCGCGGCGTCCACGTGCGAAGCGAGGGACCGGGCGGCCCCCTCGCGGAGCCAGTCGGGCATGCCGTACGCGGTCGCGCACAGCAGCGTGAGCACGGCCACCCAGTTCGCGTGACCGTCGCGCACCGCCTGGACGAGCAGCGCCTGGGGGTACATCCGCGGAAGCCGGCCGCGGTACTGGGCGCTCACGGCGCAGAGCTGCGCCACGAGCGTGAGCGTGAGCACGTCGAAGTCGTCGGACCGCGCGCGGAGCACCCGCTTGTCCAGCACCAGCCGCAGGTCGCGCGTGCCCAGCATGTCGGCGCCCGGCTCGATGCCGCACGCCGCCAGGTAGCTGGCCACCAGCTGCGACGTGAGCACCGGCAGTTCCGAGCGGCCCGCCAGGCCCCGCGCCACGATCTCGCGCGTGTGGCCCACGTCCTTGGGGACGAAGCCCGGCGCGCGGCTCGCGAACCAGCAGAGCAGCGACGTGGGGTAGAGGAACTCCAGGCGCGCGAAGGCCGTGTCGTCCAGCAGCCCCGCGCGCAGCCAGCCCAGCGCGGCGGCCGCGATCCGCGCCCGCATGGCCGCGGCGCTGGGATACTGCCCGCACAGCGCCAGCACCTCGGCGGCGGCGGCCAGGTCGTAGAAGGCCGTCTGGCCCGGCGCCCGGTCCATCTCCTCGATCAGCCCGTCCACCTCGCGGGCGCAGGCCGTCCTCATCTCGCCGGGTGTCATATCCGCCGCTTTCCAGCCAGGGTGAAGAGCATCGCGCACACCAGGGTGGTGTGGTACAGCTCGCCGAAGCCCGCGCCGCCCGCGTCGGAGCGGCGCTTCACCTCGTTGCGCGGCGCCACGGCCCCGTCCGGCGTCACGGTCGCGAGCACCCGTTCCATCCCCGCGCGGAAGACCGTCCGGTCGCGCGTGCCGGGAGCGACGCCGGAGAGGATCCAGCACAGCAGCAGCTCGCCCATCAGGTCGATGTTGTCGGCGCGCATGAGCATGGCCGTCAGCGCCACCAGCTCGCGGTGCAGCCGCTCCAGCATCTCCGCCGGCAGGTTGCCGTGCAGCGGGCGGCGGCCCATGTCGGTGAGGTAGAAGATGGCGTGCGTCAGCGAGTACAGGTCGTCCAGCGTGTAGCGCGTCAGGCTCTGCCCCCGCCCGAACGCCGTGCTGCCGAACCACAGGTTCATCTTCTCCTGCTGGCCGGGAATGCCGATGCGCGAGTAGCAGTATGCCGTGTCCATCTCGCGGTACGGGAAGCGGTCCATCCCCTCGAAGAAGTCGATCGCCCGCAGGAAGTCGAAGTACTCCATCTCGAACGGCGGCGGGCGGCCGTGCAGCGCGAAGAACTCCGCCAGCCCCGCCAGCGGCGTCGCCGCGGAGGGCTCGAAGGCGGCCAGGTCGTGCCAGTCGAACGCCTCCGTCTCCGCCAGCGCGAAGGCGGTCAGCGAGTCCAGCGTGCGGGAGCGGACCCCGTGGCGCGTGAGCACCGTGAGCATCATCACCAGCTCCGACACCGGCTTGATCTGCCAGGGAAGGGTCTCGCTCGCCATCCCCGCGATGCGGAAGCTGCTCTGGTGCTCGCCCAGCCAGCCGATCGCGGCACGGGCCGACTTCTGCGCCGCGCGCTGCATCACCACCGCCTTCAGGGTTCCGAGCATGGTTCCTCGCGCAGGGCGCTGGTGGAGGGTGCGTTTCGGTCCGCAGGTCGGGCCGGGTCCGGAGAAGGTCCGTCTGCGCGCAATGGCGCATCCGGAACTACACTCCGGGGCCGGAGCGCCACCGCGGCGGTGCCGCGGCGAGCGCTCCGGTCCTCGCGCGTCAGATCAGGTGGCGAAGATGAGCAGGTAGCCCGACGAGCTGAAGGCGATGCCCCAGCGCGGCATGGTCACGTTGCGGTCGAAGCCGGCGGCCTGATCCACGGAGACTTCGGTCGAGTCCTGGAGGAAGTTGAACATGGTGTCTGCCTCGTTGTTCGAGCGAACCACCCCTCGCGGCGGTCGCCGCGCGGTCCTGCCCTGCCCGTCCATCCATCCGGACCACGCCCGCGATATTGCAGCGGGGCGCTCCGGCCGTCACCCGTGGGATCAGGTGGCGAAGATGAGCAGGTAGCCCGAGGTGCTGAAGGCGATGCCCCAGCGCGGCATGGTCACGTTGCGGTCGAAGCCGGCGGCCTGATCCACGGAGACCTCGGTCGAGTCCTGGAGGAAGTTGAACACGGTGTCTGCCTCGTTGTTCGAGCGAACCACCCCTCGCGGCGGTCGCCGCGCGGTCCTGCCCTGCCGGAGCGTTCGGCCGGAGCGCGCCCGCGGTCGTGCCGCGGAGCGCTCCGCCGGTCACGTGCTACTTGGTCGCGAAGATGAGCAGGTAGCCCGCCGAGCTGAACACGGCTCCCCAGCGCGGCATGGTCACGTTGCGATCGAAGCCGGCGGCCTGGTCGACCGAGACTTCGGCGGTGTCCTGGAGGAAGTTGAACATGGTTCTTGCCTCGTTTGGCGTGTGGACGATGACTGGCGGCGATTGCCGCGGAGTGGGGCCCCGACGACGTATCTAGTCGGATAACGTGAGTCGCACAAGGGCCCGTGATCGGGTGGATGAACAATTTGTATGTGAAGATCGAATAAGAGCTTACGGATTCTGCATACGGTGAAGTGCGAAAGATTTGCAATGATGTTTATCTCCTTATCCAAAAACGTGTTATGGAGGATGGGATAAGAGTCGGTGAGACGGCCACTGCGAAGGGGTGAGGAAGCACATTCCGTCTTTTTCTATAGTCGGAGGGGGCGGCGATGGTCGTCCGTGGTCGTCGGGCTGCGCCGTTCCGGCTGCTCCGAGGCGGCAAGGGTGGACGTCTGAGGTGTTACATTTCACGTACATACGCACCGTTGTGGAGCGGCCGGATGGACGTTTCGCATACGCGGCGCGGATCGCGGGCCGATGGACACGTGGTGCGGGGTATCTCCCCAGAAACGAA
>DASRQW010000534.1 GCA_035696245.1 Longimicrobiaceae bacterium
GGGGGTGGTGGAGGTGGTGGTGGAGGTGGAGGTGGAGGGTGGACATCTTTCGAAGAAACATTGCACCAAGCGCAGTTTACGATTGATGAGGATGCCCGTAGCCGGACGAGAGCCCGAGTGCTCTTCATTATCTGCACGGCGGGCGCGGTTGGAGGAGCAGTAGTGCTTATCGCGGCCGACGATAAGTAGATCGTCTTCTCTCGGGTTGATTGAAACCGCCAGGGGACACAGCGATCTACCCGCCAGGCAACTCGCAAAACGGAACGGCCCCGTCCGCGATGGACGGGGCCGTTCTCGTTCGACTCAGTTGGTTAGACCGCTCGCCTCACATGCGAGAGGACCGGGGTCGAGGCGTAGGAGCGTCAGACGCCGGCGGCTTCTTCGACTTCCTGCATGTAGTACTCCAGGCCCAGGTGCGTGATCTGGTCCTCGCCCATCATCCAGCGGAGCGTGTTCTTCAGCTTCATCTGCTGGATGAACAGGTCGTGCTCCGGCTTCACCTGCGGCGCGTGCATCGGGCTCTTCAGGTAGAACGAGAGCCACTCCTGGATGCCGTACAGGCCCGCGCGGCTCGCGAGGTCCAGGAACAGCGCCAGGTCCAGCACGATGGGCGCGGCCAGGATGCTGTCGCGGCAGAGGAAGTCCACCTTGATCTGCATCTTGTAGCCCATCCACCCGCGGATGTCGATGTTGTCCCAGCCTTCCTTCTCGTCACCACGCGGCGGGTAGTAGTTGATCCGCACCTTGTGGTAGATGTTGCCGTACAGCTCGGGGTGAGACTCGGGCTCCAGGATGTGCTCCAGCACTCCCAGCTTGCTCTCCTCCTTGGTCTTGAACGACTCCGGGTCGTCCAGCACCTCACCGTCGCGGTTGCCCAGGATGTTCGTGCTGTACCAGCCGTCCACCGCGAGCAGGCGCGCCTTGAACATGGGCGCCAGCACCGTCTTGAGCAGCGTCTGGCCGGTCTTGAAGTCCTTGCCCGCCACGGGCACCTGGTTCTGCTGCGCCAGCTCCAGCATGCCGCCGAAGTCGGCCGACAGGTTGGGTGCGCCGTTCGCGTAGGGCACGCCCTCCTTCAGGGCGGCGTACGCGTACAGCATGCTGGGCGCGATGCTCTCGTCGTTGGCATCCAGCGCGGCCTCGAAGGCCTCCAGCGTCTCGTGCGTGGCGCCGGGGCGGATGAAGATCTCGGTGCTTCCGCACCACACCATCACCAGGCGGTCGCAGCCCTTCTCGTCCTTGAAGCGGCGGATGTCCTCGCGCAGGGCCTCGGCCCACTCGCGCTTGGAGGTGCCGGGCTTCACGTTGGTGCCCTGGAGCTTCTTGACGTAGTTCTGGTCGAACGCGGCCGGCATCGGCTTGATCGACTTCAGGAAGTCGGCGATGGGCTCGATGTGCTCCCACTTGTTCAGCACGCCGGCGTTCAGCGCCGACTCGTACGCGTCGTCCGCGATGGGGTCCCAGGCGCCGAACACGATGTCGTCCAGGTTCGCGAGCGGCACGAAGTCGCTGATCTTGGGCGAGCGCTTGTCGCTGCGCTTCCCCAGGCGGATGGTGCCCATCTGCGTCATCGACCCGATGGGGCGCGCGATGCCGCGGCGGGTCAGCTCCACGCCGGCGATCAGCGTGGTCGAAACCGCCCCGAGGCCGGGGAGGAGGATGCCGAGCTTGCCCGTGGCGGGCCGCGGCTTGTTCTGTTCGTTGGTCATGGCTTGCCTCTAGTTGGCGGTGTTGGGACCGGCGCTTGGACCGGCGGGCGGGTGTCGCCGCGTGTGGCGGTACACCCAGACGATGCGCTGGAACGCCGTCAGGTTGGTCAGCACCGCCATGGCGATGAGGACCCACGTGAGCACCACGCCGTCCCACTTGGTGCCGAGCATCGCCGCGATGCCCAGCAGTACCACGCGCTCCGGGCGCTGCATGAGCCCGACCTTGCAGTCGATGCCCAGCCCCTCGGCCCGCGCGCGGGTGTACGAGATCATCAGGGAGCCGGCCAGCGCCAGCGCGACCGTGTACACCATCCACGGTTCCCCGACGTACGGATGGCCTCCGCTGTACACCGAGAAGAGGCCGATGAAGACCACGATCTCGGAGACGCGGTCCAGGGTGGAATCGTAGAACGACCCGAAGACCGATGCCAGGCCCGTCCCGCGGGCCACGTACCCGTCCAGGATGTCGAACAGGCCGCCCAGCAGGATCAGGAAGCCGCCCCACCCCAGGTGCCCGCGGAAGAAGCAGAGCCCGGCGCCGCAGGTCACCAGGAACCCGACCGTGGTGATCAGGTTCGGGTGCACGCGGCGGCGCACCAGCGCGTCCATCAGCGGCTTGATGAAGCGGACGAACCCTTCCTGCAGCCAGCCGGGGAGAAAGCTCATCTACCGCTTTCCAGGAATTAGGACGGGAGGATGATGCGGCTCTGCTCGCCGGCCTCGATCCCCTTCGCGATCTCTTCGTTGATGCGCATCATCAGCTTGTCGAAGTTCGCGCGGGCCGACTCGAACGCCTGGTAGGCGGGGCTGGCCTGGGCCTGCATGGCCACGCGCTCGAACTCCAGCTGCTGCTCCTCGGTGGGCTCCTCGCCGCTCTCGATGGCGCGGCCGAAGGCCTCCTGGATCTCGTTGAGCCGGTTGAGCAGCGCCACCGTCTGGCGGTCGTCGCTCAGCGTCGTGTTGGCTCGCTTCAGCGCGCCGTACTCGCCGCTCTGCGCGAGCAGGCGGCCCACCTCGCGTGCCTTCTCCCAGATCAGGTCCATCCCGCAAGTCCTTTCCGGCCTGCGGCGCCGCCGCGGCCCAGTGTCGTGTCGCCCGCGGGAACGAATAAGCCCGCCCGGGCCGCGGCCGTCAGCCGCCGAAGTCCGCCAGCACCATCCGTTCGCGCCCTGCAAGGTCGCGCAGCACCCGCGGCTCGCCGAAGCCCGCCGTCGCGCGTACGAGGTCCGCCACCGCCGCGCCCTGCTCGGCGCCGATCTCCATCGCCAGCAGCCCGTTCGGGCGGAGGACCGCGGGCGCGCCGGAGACGAGCCGCCGCACCACGTCCAGCCCGTCCGCGCCTGAGAAGAGGGCGCTGGCCGGCTCCCAGTCGCGCACTTCGGCGTCCAGCGACTCGCGCTCGGAGAGGCCGACGTACGGCGGATTGGAGACGACCACGTCGAACGTCTCCCCCGCCACCGGCGCGTACGCGTCGCCCTGGCGGAACTCCACCGGCGCGTGCGGCGCGGCAGAGGCGTGGTTCGCACGGGCGACTTCGAGCGCGCCGGCCTCCACGTCTGTGGCGACCACGCGCGCGAACGGGCCCTCGGTGGCGAGCGCCAGCGCGATGGCGCCGGAGCCGGTGCCCACGTCCAGCGCGTGCAGGCCCTCCCGGCCCCGCGCCCAGGCGAGCACCTCGTCCACCAGCGTCTCCGTCTCGGGACGGGGGATGAGAACGCGCCGGTCCACCGCCAGCCGCAGGTCGCGGAAGGCGGCCACGCCGTCAATGTACTGCAGCGGCTCGCGCTTCGCACGTCGCAGCAGCCGCTCCTTGAACAGCGCCACCTCTTCCGGCCGCAGCGGGCGGTCGTACTGGAGGTACAGGTCCAGCCGCTTGAGGCCCAGGACGCCGGACAGCAGCAGCTCGCCGTTCAGCCGCGGGTTGTGGAAGCCCTTGCCCTTGAGCCAGTCCGCCGTCCACGCCAGCATCTCCATCACCGTCCACGTCCGCGCCGCCTCGCTCACGCGTCGCCCCGGCGGGTCGGACGAGGAGAACGGACGCGTCCCCGCCCGCCGGCGGCGCAGTGCGCAAGCCGGAAGATGCGGGGCGGATGGGGGGCGGGGGCGCGAGTCAACGCGGGCTTACGCGGCGCGCTCTTCCTGCACCGACAGCTTGAGCCGCTCGATCACCTCGCCCAGGTCGCCGTCCAGCACCTGCTGCAGCGCGTGCGTGGTGAACCCGATGCGGTGGTCGGTGATGCGGCTCTGCGGGAAGTTGTACGTGCGGATCTTGGCCGAGCGGTCGCCGGTGCCCACCTGCGCCTTGCGGTCGCGCGAGCGCTCCGCCTCCTGCTCCGCGATGCGCGCGTCCAGCAGGCGCGAGCGGAGCACCTGCATGGCCTTGTCCTTGTTCTTGTGCTGGCTCTTCTCGTCCTGGCACGTCACCACCAGCCCCGAGGGCAGGTGGGTGATGCGCACGGCGCTGTCGGTCGTGTTCACCGACTGGCCGCCGGGGCCCGACGAGCGGTAGACGTCGATCTTCAGCTCGTTGGGGTTGATCTGCACGTCCACCTCCTCCGCCTCCGGCAGCACCGCCACGGTGGCGGCCGAGGTGTGGATGCGGCCCTGCGTCTCCGTAGCCGGCACGCGCTGCACGCGGTGCACGCCGCTCTCGTAGCGCAGGTCGCCGTACGCGTTCTGGCCGCGGACGACGAAGACCGCTTCCTTGTAGCCGCCCATGCCGCCCTCGGAGACGGACATCATCTCGATCTTCCACCCGCGCCGCTCGGCGAAGCGGGTGTACATGCGGAACAGGTCGCCCGCGAAGAGCGCCGCCTCGTCGCCGCCAGTGCCCGCGCGGACTTCTACGACGGCGTCGCGGTCGTCCAGCGGGTCGCGGGGGAGCAGGAGCAGCTTGACCTCGGCCTCCAGCGTGGCGACGGTGCCTTCCAGCTCGCCGGCCTCGGCCTGGGCCATGGCCAGCAGCTCGGCGTCGTCGCCGCCCAGCATGGCGCGCGTCTCCGCCAGCTCGCGGCGGGCCCTGCGCAGCCGCGCGGCGGTTTCCACCACCTGCGAAAGCTGCGAGTGCTCGCGCGAGAGGTCGCGGAGGCGCTTGGGGTCGCCGGTCACGGCGGGGTCGGCTAGCTGGGTGCCGAGGTCCGCGTAACGGCTCTCGATTTCCTGGAGACGGTCTTCCATGGCTGGCAGAAGCGAGAGAGCCGGGGCGCTGGGCCCCGGCTCGCTGTCTTACTTGGCCGCCGCTTCGGTGCCGGCGTAGCGCTGCCGGAACCGCTCGACGCGTCCCGCCGTGTCCATCAGCTTCTGCTTGCCCGTGTAGTACGGGTGGCAGGCCGAGCACACTTCCACGCTGATGCCGTCGGTCGTGGAGCGGGTCTCGAAGGTGTTGCCACAGGCACAGTGCACCGTGGTGGTCTTGTAGTTGGGATGAATATCCGGCTTCATGGCTGCACCATGCCCTGTGTACGAAGCTGCGGGCCAAAGGTCCTCGCGAGCCCTCCGCGGGACGAAACAGACCGGGA
>DASRQW010000535.1 GCA_035696245.1 Longimicrobiaceae bacterium
GATGGGGAGCGCCACGGTGACCATCAACGGCAAGGCCGCCGCCCGCGCGGGCGACACGGCCGAGACCTGCAACGACCCCGCCGACGCGCCGGTGGGCACCGTGATCGCGGTCGGCACCGTCATGATCGGCTGAGGCGGTGAGCGACTTCCTGGGGGCCGGCTGGGACTTCCTGGGGCTGGCGCGTCCGTGGGACGGCGACGCGCACGGTGCGCCCTCGCTCGTGGCGCACGAGGAGAGCATCCGCCAGGCCGTGTGGGTCGTGCTGGGCACCGCGCCGGGCGAGCGGGTGATGCGGCCCGGCTTCGGGTGCGGCATCCACGACCTCGTCTTCTCGGTCCAGAACGAGGCCACCCGCGCCCGCGTGGCCGACGCGGTGCGCGAGGCGCTGGTGCGCTGGGAGCCGCGGATCGAGGTGCTGGACGTGACCGCGGAGCCCGACGCGAAGACGCCCGCGCAGCTGCTCATCGAGGTGGAGTACCGGGTGCGCACCACCAACAACCAGTTCAACCTGGTCTATCCCTTCTACCTGGACGGGAGCACGGCTTGAGCCCCCTGTCGGCCCCTCCCATCGAGCGGCGCACGCGCCCGGAGTTCGCGGCCCTGACCGCCGAGCTGCTGGAGCGCTACGCGGGCTGGCGCCCCGCCGGCCCGGGAGATCCCGGCGCGGCGCTGGTGCAGGTGTTCGCGCACATGGCCGAGGGCGTGGCCGACCGCGTGAACCGCGCGGCCGACAAGAACTTCCTGGCCTTCCTGGACCTGCTGGGCCTCGAGCTGCTCCCCGCGCAGCCCGCGCGCGTGCCGCTCGCCTTCGCGCTCGCGGGCGGCGCGACCGCCGACGCGCTCGTGCCGGCCGGCACCCCGGTCGCCGCGCCCCCGGCGGAGGGCGAGACGGAGCCCGTGGTGTTCGAGACGGAGCGCGACCTGACGGTCACCGCCACCCGCCTCGCCCACGTCGTCTCCCGCGACCCGGCCGACGACTCCTACGCCGACCGCACGGCCGACGCGCTGGCGGCCCGCGGCTTCCCCGCCTTCGCGGGGACCTCGCCCGCGGGGCACGACCTCTACCTGGCGTTCGGCGACGTGCTGGCGGTCTCCGGGCCCTCGACGGTCACGCTCGCGCTGGGGCCCGGGGAAGCGCCGTGGCCGCGGCTGGCGAGTTGGTCGTACCTCGCGGGCGGTGCGTGGCATCCCGTGGCCGCCACGTGGGACGAGGCCACCTGGCAGGTCCGGCTGGGCCTCCTCCCCGCCGTCCCCGTGGAAGCCGTGCACAAGCGCACCGGCCGCTGGCTGCGCGCCCGCCTCACCGTGCCGATGGCGCGGCGGGGCGACGAGCCGGCCGCCGCCTTCACGGGCACGGAGCCCATCGACCTCGCCCAGGCCGTCCATCCCTTCGGCATCGGCCTTCCGCACCGGCCGTTCCTGCTCGCGGCGCAGGCGTTCGGCGTCCCCCTCGCCACCGTCCGCATCGCGGTCGACGTCGATCCGGCGGTGGAAGCCGCGCCGTCGTCGGACCTGGAGCTGCTTTGGGAGTGCCGCGTGGCGGGGGACGATGCGTGGAAGCGCCTGGGCATCTCCACCACGCTCACGGGCAACCTGAACCCCGACGCCGCGCCCGGCTTCTCCGACGGGACGATGGCCTTCACGCGGAGCGGCGTGGCCGCCTTCACGGCGCCGGCCGAGTGGGCGTCCGCCGACTGGGCGGGGACGATGGGCGCCTGGCTGCGCGTCACCGTGGCCCGCGGCAGCTACTCCACCGGCGGGCTGCCGAAGCCCCCCGCCCTCTCCAGCGTCAAGATCGGCTACGCGGCGGTCGCGCCCACGCTCGGCTCCGCCGCCGCGGCGGCCTCGGCCTCCGCGGCCGGGCTCGCTCCCGCCGCAGGCTTCGCCAACGCGACGCCGCTGGACCTCACGAAGGATTTCTTCCCCTTCGGCGAGCGCCCGCGCTTCGGCGACGTGGTGTACCTGGCCCTGCCGGAGGTGGACGACAAGCCGGGCGCGGCCCTCTCCCTGGGGGTCGAGCTCTCCAACCCCGCCAACGCCTCCGCCGTCCCGGCGCCCGCCAAGCCGTCGAACGACCTGACGCTGCGGTGGGAGTTCTGGAACGGCGTGGCGCAGCGGTGGGACACGCTGGGCGACTCGACGCACGCGGGGACGGTCGCCGGCGGGCGGGCGGGGTTCGCCGACGCCACGAACGCGCTCACCGCCTCGGCCGCGGTGACCTTCACCCGCCCGCCCGAGATGGGGCCCACCACGGTCAGCGGCGTCGCCGGTATGTGGGTCCGCGCCCGCATCGTCGCGGGCAACTACGGCGTGGAGGCGCGCTACCAGGCGGCCACCGGAACCGCGGGCTACACGCTGGTGCCCGCCACGTATGCCCCGCCGTCCATCCGCTCCGCCGCCCTCTCGTACACGTACCAGGCGACCGAGCCCGCTCCGCGCCTGGCCCTGGCGGAGAACGGCATGGCGGTGACGGAGGCCGCCGCTCCCGCCGCGGGCCAGCCCCTCGCAGCCCTCATCGCCTTTGAAGCGGCAGGCGGCGACCCGGCGCTGTACCTGGGCTTCGAGCGGACGGGGGCGGACACGGGCTTCGCGAACACGGCCAACACGCTCTACGTGGGCGTCGGCGAGCGCGAGCACGACCCCGCCGCGCCCGCGGGCGACCCGGCGGTGATCGTGTGGGAGTACTGGAACGGGTCCGAGTGGGGCGAGCTGGCGGTGGACGACGGCACCGACGGCCTGTCGCGCCGCGGGCTGGTCACCTTCGTGGGCCCGGCGGACTTCCGCCTCTCCACCGAGCTGGGGCGCGCCGCGTTCTGGCTGCGCGCGCGGCTCGCCTCGGGCGACGCGGGCCGGCTGCCGCGGGTGGAGCGCGTGCTCCTCAACACCACCTGGGCCTCGCAGACGTCGGTCCTCGCGGGCGAGGTCCTGGGGTCCGCCGGGGGCGACCGCGGGCAGGCCTTCCGCACCGCCCGCGCGCCCGTCCTCCCCGGCCAGGTGCTGGAGGTGATGGAGCCCGGCATCCCGTCGGCCGCCGAGCGCAGGCGGATCCTGGACGAGGAGGACGCGGAGGAGATGCGCGAGGTGCCGGGCGAGCCGGGCGCCGCCGGAGAGGTGTGGGTGCGCTGGCGCCAGGTGCCGGACTTCTACGGCTCCGGCCCGCGCAGCCGCCACTACACGCTGGACCGCGCATCGGGCGAGGTGCGCTTCGGCGACGGGCGGCGCGGGCTGGTCCCGCCGCGGGGACGCGCCAACGTGCGGATGTCGCTCTACCGCACCGGCGGCGGCCCGCAGGGCAACCGCGACGCGGGAACCGTCACGCAGCTGCGGACCACCATCCCGTACGTGGCCTCCGTCACCAACCCCGAGCCGTCCGCCGGCGGCTCCGCGGCCGAGACGCTGGCGGCGGTGAAGCTCCGCGGCCCCCGCCTGCTCCGCCACCGCGGCCGCGCCGTGACCCCGGCGGACTACGAGGACCTGGCGATGGAGGCCTCGCCTGAGGTGGCCGCCGCGCACGCGGTGCCCACGGGCGACGACGGCGGGCGCGTGGCCGTGGTCGTGGTCCCCCGCAGCGCGGCGGCCCGCCCGGTGCCCGGCGCGGACCTGCTGGAGCGCGTGGCCGCCTACCTGGCCGAGCGCTGCCCGCCCACGGTGGACCTGGAGGTGGCCGGGCCGGAGTGGCTGGAGCTGTCCGTCACGGCCGACGTGGCGCCGGTGTCGGCCGATGCGGCGCGAACGGCGGGCGCGGCCGTGTCCGCCGCCCTCGCCGCGTACCTGCACCCGCTCACCGGCGGGGCCGACGGGCTGGGATGGCCGCCGGGCCAGCGCCCGCACCGCTCCGAGCTGTACGCGCTGGTGGAGCGGGTCGGCGGCGTCGACCACCTCCGCCGCCTCTCGGTGGCCGAGTCCGGCGCGGCGGCCTCGCCCCGGTTCCTGGTGTACTCCGGCGCGCACCGCGTGACGGTGTCCGCCGCGGCGGGCGGCTGAGGAGCGCGGCGTGGCCCTCCCCCTCCCCGTCCTGGACGACCGCACCTACGCCGAGCTGGCCGACGAGGCGCGCGCCCTCATCCCCGGCCTGGCGCCCGCGTGGACCGACCACAACCCGTCGGACCCCGGCATCACGCTGGTGGAGCTGTTCGCCTGGCTGGTGGAGATGCAGCACTTCCGGGCGGACCAGGTTCCGCCGGAGCACACGCGCGCCTTCCTCTCCCTGCTCAACGGGCCGGACTGGACGGGCACCGGCGATCTGGACGACGACGTCGCCTCCACCATCTCGGACCTGCGGACGCGATACCGCGCGGTGACGGCGGGCGACTTCGAGCAGCTCGCGCTCGCCGACTTCAACCGGCTGCTGGCGTCGGCCCGGCACGCCGAGAGATCGGCCACGGACGAGGCGCCGGCGGAGTCGTCGCCCGCGCTGGCGGAGTGGTGGGCGCAGACGGGGCTCTCCCCCGCGGCCGACGTGCTGCCCTCCGCCGTGCCCGCGGTGCTGCGCGCCCACCTCGTGGCCCGGCGCGACCTGGATGGCGACAGCGAGACGGATCGCAGCCAGCCGGCGCCCGCGCACGTGAGCCTGGTCGTCGTCTCGGCCGACGAGCCCGCGGAGCCGCTGGGAATGCCCGACACGCCGGGGCCGGCCGCGCTGCGGCGCGCGCTGTGGCAGTACCTGGACCCGCGCCGCACGCTGGGCACGCGCCACCACGTGGTCTCGCCCCTCTACGTCCCCATTCGCGTGGAGGCGCTGCTCGCCCTGCGGCCCGACCTGCCGGATCTGGACGTGGCCGACGACGAGGGATGGGCGCACCTGGCCGTCGCGGACCCGCGCCGCGCGGTGGAGCCGGTGCTGCGGCGCTTCCTGGACCCCGTCCGCGGCGGGCCGGACGGAAGCGGGTGGCCGCTGGGGCGCAGCGTGTACCTCTCCGAGATCTACGACCTGCTGGGCTCGCTGCCGGGCGTGGCGTACGTGGTGGACGTGGTCCTCACCAGCACGTGCGGAGACGGCGGGCGGTGCGTGACTGCGGAACCGTCGTGGAACGACGACGGGGAGATGGTGGGCATGGCGCTCCGCCCGCACCAGCTCCCCACCCTGCGCTTCTCGCCCGGCGACGTGAGGACGGCCCGCGGCTTCGTGCCCGTGAGCGCGAAGGTGGAGCTCGCCGCCGCGCCGGGAACGCCGCTGCCCGAGGTGTTCGGCGCCATCCGCGACCTGGTGCGGCGCGCCTTCCCGCCCTTCGTGGCCGGGGCGGAGAACACCGCGACCGAGGTCCGCGCCGCCACGCTGGAGCGGGCGGTGCGCGCCGTACCGGGCGTGCTGGGCCCGGTGCACGTGACGCTGACGGCCGACGAGTCGCGGCTCGTGTACGGCAAGAGCGGCCGCGTGCTGGCCGTGGCGCTGGTGCAGGGCGAGATGGCCGAGGTGAGCGTGGAGGTGGAGGCCGACCTGCTGCCGGGAGCGGACGATGGCGGGTGACGACGCGCAGTCCGGCCGCGCCAGCCGGTGGCTGGAGTACCTGCCCGCCATCTACCAGGAAGGCGCCGCCGGGGGGCCCACCTTCCTGGGCCGCTTCCTGCTCGCCTTCCAGGAGGTGCTGCACGGCACGGGCGACGAGCCCGACGGCGGCCTGGCCGCGGTGGTGTCCGGCATCCCCCGCCACTTCCGCCCGCAGGAGGCGCCGGCCGAGTTCCTGGAGTGGCTGGCCGGGTGGGTCGCCCTGACCCTGCGCGTGGACTTCGACGAGCAGCGGCGGCGCGACTTCGTGGAGAACGCCGTGCGCCTGTACCGCCTGCGCGGCACCCGACGCGGGCTGGAGGAGATGATCCGGATCTACACCGGCATCCTCCCCACCATCAACGAGACGATGGACCCTCTGCGCGTGGGCACGTCGTCGCAGGTGGGGGCGAGCACGGTGATCGGCGGGGGCGCGCCGCACTTCTTCCGCGTGACGGTGCGCATCTCCACCCCCGACCCGGCCGTGCGGCGCCGCATGTACGCCACGGTGCAGGCCATCGTGGACGCCGAGAAGCCCGCGCACACGCGCTACGCCCTGGTACTCGAGACCCCGTCGCTGCAGATCGGCGTGCACTCCCGTCTGGGCGAGGACACGCTGCTCAGCCCTCCCTTCGCCGACTGAGCCCCACCCCAGGAGACTCCCATGCCCGACAACGTGCAGAGGCTGAGGTACTTCGACCACCAGTTCCTGCGGGAGAAGGACTTCACCGACGAGCAGGCGTACCACCTGGACATGCGCCGCACGCACAACCGGCTGCTGCACACCACGGGCGTCGCCTCGGGGATGGCGCTGCGGCTGGACGGCGGCGGGCGGCGCCTGACGGTGGGCAACGGCATGGCGCTGGACGTGCTGGGCCGCGAGATCGTGCTGCTCCAGGACGCCACGTACGACCTGGGCGCCTACGTGGGCAAGACGCTGTGGGTGACCGTGGCCTACACCGAGCGCCAGGCCGACCCGTCGAGCGAGACGGGCGTGCAGGGCAACCGCCGGTGGGAGGAGGTGCCCGACATCTCCCTGGACGAGACGCCGCCCGACGACCCGGGCATGAACATCCCCGTGGGCCGCGTGGTGGTGGGCGCCGACGGCATCGGCGCCGCCGACGAGGGCGAGGGCTCGGCGCGGCGGCGGCTGACCGGCGCGGTGGGCGGCGAGTTCGAGGCGCGCTCCATCTCGCTCACCTCCGACGGCGGCACTACGGCGCAGTGGCCCAAGCTGCGGATGAGCGCCGACTCCACCGTGGAGCTGCGCGGCAGCCTGATCGTGACCGAGAACGAGACGGTGCGCGGGTCGCTGGGCGTGGGCACCGACCCAAGCGGGCGCCTGCACGTGGTCGACAAGGCCAGCGACTCCAACGGCACCACCCTGGTGCTGGGCACCGGCGCCACCGCGCAGCTCCGCCTGGGGTACCACGCCGACTACTCGTGGATCCAGTCGCACGCCGGCAAGCCGCTGCGCATCAACGAGCTGGGCAACGACGTGCTGCTCGCGCCCAACGGCAAGGGCAACGTGGGCATCGGCACCCCCAATCCCGGCGCGCAGCTCCACGTGGGCAAGGCGATCAACGTGGGCCCCTGGGCCTTTGGCGGGGAGGCGGGCGCGATCGAGATCACGGGCAGCGGCGGCGAGCTGGGCATCGTGCGGCGGAACCTGGCCACGAAGCCGACCGCGTACTCGCCGGGCGACCGCTTCGTCCTCTACAACCAGGACGGCGCCGCCGCGCGGCTATGGTCCGAGGGCGACCTCTTCGCGTTCGCCAAGGACGGCTCGCTGGGCGTGGGACTGGGGAACGGCGCCAACCCGGCGTACCGGCTGCACGTGAAGGGGCCCGGAGCCATCGCCCTCTTCGAGTCGACCGAGGCCAGCACCTACATCCGCCTGGCGGCGTCGGACGGCATCGACAACCGGGTCGAGTTCTGCAACCGGGGCGGCGGGAAGCTGGCGCTGTGGGTCGCGGCCGGCGGCGACGCGCTGGCCATCGCACGCGACGGCGCGGCGGCGGTCCCTAAATCGCTGGTCGTGGGCGCCGCCACGGGCTCGGCGAAGCTGCACGTCATCAACCAGGCGACCGACTCCAGCGGGACCACGATGGTGCTGGGGCCCATCGACGGGTCGCAGCTACGGCTGGGCTACCACACCGAGTACTCGTGGATCCAGTCGCACGGCTCCAAGCCGCTGCGCATCAACGAGCTGGGCAACGACGTGCTGCTCGCGCCCGCCGGCAAGAGCAACGTGGGCATCTGGACCCCGACCCCGCGCACCGCGCTGGACACCGGGCTGGGCGTGATGAGCGGCGCGGCGAACGACTACGTGAAGGCGCAGTTCACCCTGAGCGGCGGCGGCACCGTGACCTGGGCCGACGGGCGGCTGAAGTGGACGAACCGCTTCATCGGCATCTCCGCGAACAAGGGCACCACCTTCTCGGCGGGGTACGTCGACATCGTCCAGCCCACCGCACCCATCCCCGCCGCGAACGTCTACGACGGTAAGGACCGCTCGGTCACCAACGGTGTCCAGCTCAACGGGTGGGAAGCGCTGTACGCGGTGCACAAGCCCGGCGGCTTACAGAACGAGGTGACCTTCCAGATCCGCGCGTACACGGCCGACTTCAACGCGCCCAGCAACTGGCTGCTGGTGGCCGTGGTCAACGGCGACGAGAACAGCGTGAAGCTCGGCACGGGACAGATCCTCGGGAAGGACCTGCGGTGGGGCAACGGGAGCGTGCTGTCGACGGACCAGGGCGGCAGCATCGAGCTGGGCGCCGACAACAGCACGGCGGGGGTGGGCACGCCGTACATCGACTTCCACTACAAGGGAGTCCAGAGCGACTACAGCGCCCGCATCATCAACGACGCCGACGGGCAGCTCACCCTAATGGGCAAGCGCCTGGTCGTGGGCGGAGACCTTCGCGTCACCGGCATGATCCAGCCCTCGGCGGGTGCCGCCGACACGAACGGCATCCTCTTCCCGCTGGATGCCTTCGGCGGAAGCGGCGACAAGGCGTACCTGCGCTACTACTCCCGCACGGCCGAGTCGTGCACGCTGGAGCTGGGCATTCTGAACGACGGCGACGACCACATCGCCTTGATGCCGTCGGGCAACGTGGGCATCGGGAGGAACGACCCGCCGGCCCGGCTCACCGTGCGCCAGCCGGCCAACAACTCGGCGGGCGGGTTCCGCCTGGAGCAGGCGAACACGAACCGCCTGATGCAGATCTACTGGGAGGACAACAGCAACGTCGTCTTCTATCGCGAGAACGGCGTGGGGCAGTTCATGGACGTGAACGGCAACTGGAACCGCAACTCCGACGCTTCGCTCAAGACCGCGGTGGCGCCGCTCGACGACCCGCTTGGCCACGCGCTGCGCCTGCGGCCCGTGAGCTTCGACTGGAAGCACAGTGGCGAGCGCGACGTGGGCGTCATCGCGCAGGAGGTGAGGGAGGTGTTCCCCGAGCTGGTGAGCACCTGCGCCGACGGCACGCTGGGCGTGGCCTACGACGCGTTCGGCGTGATCGCCATCGCCGCGCTGAAGCAGCTCAACGGCGTGGTGGACGAGCAGCGGCGCCGCATCGACGAGCTGACGCGCCTGGTCGCGGAAGGCGCCGCCCCTGCGTGAAGAGCGGCCGGCGGAGCTGCGTGCGACCGCGACGCTCCCCCCCATCCGAGTACGAACACGGGAGATGCGCGGCCGTGCATCTCCCGTCGCCCTATCCACACGTGACACCGACGAGGCGAAGTTGAACGAGAGGATCGACCAGAGAATCGCAGAGCTCAAGCAGGATTTCCAGCGGGGCGAGGAGCGCCTGCGCGAGCTGGACATGCAGCAGGCGCAGCTGCGCGAGACGATGCTGCGCATCGCCGGGGCCATCCAGGTGCTGGAAGAGCTGCGTGGCGGCCAGGAAGGCGGCGAATCGCCCGCGTCCCCGCCCGACTGAGGCGCACCGGGCGTGGCACCGGCGGTCCCTCTTCACCAGTGCCACGCGAAGACCCTTGCCGCCGGGCGCGGGGCGATGCTTTATAGGAGCACGCACCACGCGCCTCTCCCGTGTCCCGGCTCCCCCACGGTCCCCATGGCATACCGAGAGTTCCGCGACGAGACCGGCCGCGCCTGGATGGTGTGGGACACCTTTCCCCGCACCGGCATCCTCCGCAGCGTCCGCGAGAACTACCAGGCCGGCTGGCTCACCTTCGACTCGCAGTCCGAGAAGCGCCGCCTGAGCCCCGTGCCCCAGGACTGGGCCGAGGCGCCCGAAGGCTCCCTGCTGGCGCTGCTCGCCGACGCCACCCCCGTCCCCGCCGTCCACACGCCCCGCCTTACGGGCGCGCGATCGGCCGGCTGAGGGCGGCATCCGGCCGCCGTCACGCGACCGAGGCCGCTCTCCCGGGGAGGCGGCCTTTCGCTTGCGGGGGATCGGGATCAGATTCTCGTTTCCACGCCTTCCGTTGCCACCGCAGTCGTCCGCCCTCGCCGTCCGGGGGATGAGGATGATGCGCATCTCCTGAAACGTTGCGTTCTGCGGCGGGAAGGGGAACTCGGCCGGCTGGCGCGGGACGACGGCGACGCGATCCGGGAGATGGCGTCCGGAGCCGTCTGAACATCCGCATGGGGATACGTGCGCGGGTGGATGACGCGGCCGCAGCCGGAGCATGCCCGCCGCGCCCCCGCTGGGCGGGGCGGCACGATCCTAATCCGCCGTCCCGGCGGGGGCTGGAACGTTTCTGGCGGAGTCCGGACGGACTCCCCGAGCCAGCGAATACCCGCACCCGGTCCCGGTGCGACAATCCGCGCGCACGCCGGCGGGAGCCGCCGCCTGCGCGCTCCCGGCGGCCCGCGCCGCACTTCCCCCAAGTCCGAGCGAGATGGACGCCCAGGCACTCCGCATCCTGGTGGTGGACACCGACGCCGAACGCGGCCTCGCCACGGGCGCGCTGCTGGCGGAGGTCGGCATGCGCTGCTTCGCCCACGCCGACACGTACGCCGCGGCGCTGGCCTCGCTGCGCGCGGGCGGCTTCGACGCGCTGCTCGCGCGCTCGCGGGTGGACGGGCGCCCTGCCACCGACCTGCTGGCGGAGCGCGGCGTGGC
>DASRQW010000536.1 GCA_035696245.1 Longimicrobiaceae bacterium
GTCGATGCGGTCGATGCGGTCGATGCGGTCGATGCGGTCGATGCGGTCGATGCGGTCGATGCGGTCGATGCGGTCGATGCGGTCGATGCGGTCGATGCGGTCGATGCGGTCGATGCGGTCGATGCGGTCGATGCGGTCGACGATGCCCGTCAGCGGAGGCGCACGTCCACCAGGTCCGATGCGCCCTGTACGATGGGGACGTGGTCCGCGCCGGACCACATGAGGCGCACCGGGTACTCGCCCTGCGGAAGCCGCGGCAGCGTCCAGCGCCAGCGTCCCGGGCCCGCCGGCTGGATGTCCGGCACGCCCGCCATCAGCTCGGTGCTGCCCGCGCGGAGGTGCAGGTGGCGGCCTCCCGCGCTCCAGCCCATCGGCCCCGCCTCCAGCTTCGCGGTGGTGCGGAAGACGACGGATGCCGGCTGGTCCACGATCTCGCCGTCCTGCGGCGACTCGATCACCAGCTGCGGCGCGGGCGGGCCGCTCACGGCGGCGCCCGTGTCTGCCGGGGCGCCGGTCAGGTACGCGTAGATGAAGTACAGCGCCAGCAGCAGCGCCACGGCGCCGACCGCCGCGAAGGCGCGGTCCGCACCGGGCGTGTCCGCATCTCCCGAAGCCCCGCCGTTCCGGTCGTCCGCCGCCTGCCGTGCCGCGTCGCTCATCGTTCCCCGCCATCGTGAATCCCCGCACGGCGCCACGCCCCCGGCTGCCGCGAACGGCTGAAAGATGCACCCGCCGCCAGGCTCGCGCGAGGGCCAGCGACGCACCGTCCGCCCATCTGCCGCACATCCGCCGTGATGCGAAGGGCAAGCGGAGATCGACGATGGATGTGCATCTACCGTGTCCGCGAGCATCCCGCATCGATCCGCATCGCGAGTCGGCAAACATCCTCGGGAGGATGAGCTCACCTGCTGGGAACGGCGGCCGTCGTCGGACGCGCATCGTGCGACGGGGGGAGATGCGCATCTTCGGATGTGCCGATGCGCCGCGACGAACGTGGGAGCCCGCGCATCTACCGTCACACCCGCCGTTCATCGCCCGGACGGGGAGAAGACGCTTTCGCGCAGTGGGGCGGCGGGGCAGATTGGACGCGGCGGGCGGGCGATTCCACTCCAGCGAGGGGGTTGCGATGGGCGGATGGGGAGATGCGCGGCGGTGGTGGATTGCAGCCAGCGGGCTCGTGATGTTCGGCGCGGCGGCGGGCGCACGGCACGTGGCAGCGCCCGGCCCGGGTGTGGCGGCGGCGGACGACGTGCGTACGGGCACGACGCGCTGGGCAGCCGCTACTCGCCGCTCGCGGAGATCACGCGCGAGAACGTGTCGCGCCTCCAGCCGCTGTGGACGTTCCACACGGGCGAGGCGGCCGATTCGTTCGCCACCGCGCGCCCCACCGCGCTGGAGGCCACGCCGCTGGTGGCGGACGGCGCCATGTTCGTGAGCACGCCACTGGGCCGCGTGATGCGGCTGGACCCGCGCACGGGCGCGCAGGCGTGGGTCTTCGACGCGCATGTGGACCGTAAGGCGGACTACGGCGATTTCGTGAGCCGCGGCGTGTCTCTCTGGCGCGATCCCGCGGCGGCGGCCGGCTCGGCGTGCGCGCTGCGGGTGCTGGTGGCGGCCATCGACGCGCGGCTGATCGCGCTGGACGCGCGGACGGGGCGGCCGTGCGCGGGCTTCGGCGTGGGGGGCACCGTGGACCTGAAGCGCGGGCTGCGGAACGCGCCGTCGTGGACGGAGGAGTACGAGGAGACGTCGCCGCCCGCCGTGGTGAACGGCATGGTCGTGGTCGGCTCGGCCGTGGCGGACAACAACCGCACGGACGGGGCGAGCGGCGAAGTCCGAGGCTTCGACGCGCGCACGGGGCGGCGGCGGTGGACGTGGCATCCGGTGCCGCAGGACTCGGCGGACGCGGGGTGGCGCACGTGGACGGGCCCGAACGCGCACCGCACGGGCGCCGCGAACGCATGGTCGGTCATCGCGGCCGATCCATCCCGCGACCTCGTCATCGTCCCCACCAGCAGCGCGAGCCCGGACTACTACGGCGGCGAGCGCGGCGGGCAGAACCTGTACGCCAACTCGGTCGTGGCGCTGCGCGCATCTACCGGCAAGCTGGTGTGGCACTTCCAGACGGTGCACCACGACCTGTGGGACTACGACAACGCGTCGCCGCCGGCGCTCGTGACCGTCAGGCGCAATGGCCGCTCGATCGACGCCGTGCTCCAGGCGACGAAGACGGGGATGCTCTTCGTGCTCGACCGCGAGACGGGGCAGCCGATCATCCCGGTCGAGGAGCGCGCCGTGCCGGCGAGCACGGTGCCGGGCGAGGTCGCGTCGCGCACGCAGCCCTTCTCGGCGACCCCTCCACTGAGCATGCACCGGTTCGACCGGAATAGCGTCTTCGGGGCCGACTCGGCCGACCGGGCGGCATGCAAGGCGATCGTCTCCAGGCTGCGCTACGAGGGAATCTTCACGCCGCCGAGCCTCGAGGGGACGCTGGCGATCCCGTCGAACGTCGGTGGCGCGCACTGGGGTGGCGTCGCCTTCGACCCGGCGCGCCAGCTGGCGATCGTGCCGGTGAACGACATCGCCGCCGTGGTGCAGCTCATCCCGCGCGCGCGGCACGACGGGAAGATGGAGGAGGGGTGGGAGTACGCCGGGATGCGGGGGACGCCGTACATGATGCGCCGCCGCATCCTGCTCTCGCCGGCGGGCGTCCCCTGCACGCCGCCCCCCTTTGGCGCGCTCGTGGCCGTCGACGTCCAGGCCGGGACGATCGCCTGGCGTGTGCCGCTCGGCACACCGGGCGCGCTGGCGCCGAAGCGGATGACGGAACCCGGCGGCGCCGACTCGGCGGCGCTTCGCGCGCTCGGCTCGGTGAACCTGGGTGGGGCGATCGCCACCGCGGGCGGCCTCGTCTTCATCGGCGCGACGCTGGACCGGCAGCTCCGGGCCTTCGACGTCGAGACCGGGCGCGAGCTGTGGCACGCCGCGCTCCCGGCGGCGGGCAAGGCCACGCCGATGACCTACGCGGTGAACGGGCGCCAGTACGTCGCCATCGCGGCGGGCGGGGACGGCGGCGTGTTCGGCAAGAGTGACGAGGTCGTGGTGTTCGCGCTGCCAGCGGGCGCGCGTCACTAGTCGATCGTCGGTCTGGCACGGGTGGGATCGGTATTCGGGATGGCGGGACTGTGGCGTGCCCCCCCTCGCTCTCCTCGCTCGGCCGGCGCGGCCTGTGAGCG
>DASRQW010000537.1 GCA_035696245.1 Longimicrobiaceae bacterium
GTCTACGGGGACGGTGAGGCCGGCGAGGCGGTACAGCGGCTCACGGTCGGCCAGCATCTGCGAGATCATGGGCAGCGGGTCCGGATGGTCCTTGAACGGCCGGTCGATGGTGTCGGCCTTCAGGCGGCGCAGCGTCTCTTCGGCCGACACGCGCAGCCAGACGGAGAGCGTGCCGGCACCCAGCGAGTCCAGCAGCTCCGGACGGGTGATCCAGCCGCCGCCCGGTGCGAGAACGTTGAACGACGCGTCGGCGGCCTCGCGGGTGAGGGCGGCTTCCAGGCCGCGGAAGTGATCCTGGCCCTGCGCGTCGATGATCTCCTTGACGGTGCGCCCCTCCCGGTGTTCTATCTCCACGTCGAAATCCAGATAGCCCCACTCCAGCCTCCGCGCGAGCGCCGCGCCCACGGTGCTCTTGCCGGCGGTCATGTACCCCAGCAGCACCACGCGCCGGACCACGAACGGCGGGAGCGCGACGCGGTCGTTCTCGTTGCTGGCGGGCACGGGCTGCTCCTGTGAGCGGGAGATGCGAGACGTCCGAGCGTGGGATGCGCGGCGCCGCGCCGCGAGAAAGCAGGATGCGGGCCCACCTGCCGTGCCGGCGCGGATCTCGGAAGATGCGCATCTACCGATGCCGGCCTTGCCCGCTGAGTGTTGGAGGATTTCGTGCTCGCCGGAGTATCGCCGGGGGTATGAAAGCCCCCGGCTCGGAACGGCGGCCGTCCTGCGGACGAGTGTCCGCGTGGGGGCGGCATCTTCAGCAGTCGCAGGTAGTTGCGTTCGATGTTCGCATCTCCTTCCAGCGAAGTTTGCGATGACGAGAGAGAAGGTGACAGCGCTGAGTGTGGGGGCGACGGTGCTCTCGGTGCTGGTCGCGCTTTCGCAGGCGTTCGCCCTGGTCGGGCACACGGCGCGAGCGGTGGACGTGGTCGGCCTGTTCGCCGGCGGCGTGGGCGTTGGCGCGGGCGTGGCGGCCACCGTCGTCTCGCTGCGGATGCTCAAGCGGCACCGGATGGACGGCTCGAGCCGCATCTCCGCGGGGGCGGGGGACCGGGCTGTGCCGGCATCCGATGGTGCGCATCTACCCGAAAGCAAACCGAACCCGCTGCGCGATCCGGTGTAGTACCGCGCGGCGAAACGAGACGCAGCGAACACCGATCTTCCCCGCCTTCCCCGCCTTGCGCACGGCCCTCCGGAAGCGGCAAACCACCTCCAGGCGAACGATGAACAAGCAGCGGGATCGGGTGCTTCCCCGCCTGATCGAAGACGAGATGCGGGAGTCCTTCCTGGACTACTCGATGAGCGTGATCGTACAGCGCGCGCTGCCCGACGTGCGCGACGGCCTGAAGCCGGTGCACCGGCGCATCCTGTTCGCCATGCACGAGGCCGGGCTGGGCCCCACGCGCCCGTACAAGAAGAGCGCGACGGTGGTGGGCGACGTGCTGGGCAAGTACCACCCGCACGGCGACCAGTCGGTCTACGACGCCCTCGTGCGCATGGTGCAGGACTTCTCGCTGCGCTACCCGCTGGTGGACGGCCAAGGCAACTTCGGCAGCATAGACGGCGACGGGGCGGCGGCGTACCGCTACACGGAGTCGCGCCTGGCACCGGTGG
>DASRQW010000538.1 GCA_035696245.1 Longimicrobiaceae bacterium
GCTGGGTTTCGGCCACGAACCGCGAGCCGGAGCAGGCGGTGCGCGACGGCCAACTGCGGCAGGACCTGCTGTACCGGCTGAACGTGGTGCCCCTCAAGCTGCCGCCGCTGCGCACGCGGCGCGAGGACATCCCCGCGCTCGCCCTGCACTTCCTGAAACGGTACGCGCAGGAGTACGAGCGCGACCAGCTGCGCTTCACGCCCGAGGCGATGCGCGCGCTGAGCGAGTACGCTTGGCCGGGCAACGTGCGCGAGCTGCAGAACGTGGTGGAGCGCATCGTGAGCATGTGCCTGCCTGGCCAGGAGATCACGCCCGAGGACATTCCCGAGGAGCTGTACGCGAGCGGGAACGGCCACGGCCGGCCCGCCAGCTTCGTGAACGCGGACCTGCCGTTCCACGACGCGAAGTCCGACGCGATCTCGGTGTTCGAGAAGGAGTACCTGCGCGACCTGCTGAAGCGCCACGCGGGCAACATCTCGCAGGCGGCGCGCACGGCGGGCATCGACCGGAAGACGATCCATCGCATGCTCGCCAAGTACCACTTGGTGGGACGCGACGACGATTAGGCTGGACGGTTCGGTAGATGAACAGCGGACGAGCCCGCCGGGAGATTTCCGGCGGGCTCGTTCTGTTTGCTGCGGGATGCGACTATGGGAGATGGGGAGCTGCCGGGTCTGGCGGTTGAAACCGCGGCAACAGGAGCGCAAAGTCCGCCTTCGCGGACTAACGGCAAAGACGCTTTCGACGGACGCTCAGATCGAGGAGGTGATGCGGGCCAGGAGCGAGCGGGTAGCCTGCTCGGGGTCGGGCGCGGACATGATGGCGCTGACGACGGCGACGCCCGCGGCTCCGGCCGCGATGACGAGGGATGCGTTCGCGGCGGTGATGCCCCCGATGCCTATGATGGGGATGCGAACCGCAGAGGCGACCTCGGCGATGCGCGCGGGACCGATCGGGGCGCCGGCGTCGGCCTTCGTGGCGGTGCCGTAGACGGGGCCCACGCCGACGTAGTCCGCGCCCTCACGCTCCGCGGCGAGGGCGAGGTCGGGCGTGTCGGCGGAGCGGCCGAGGAGAAAGCCGGGAGGGACGATGCGGCGGGCGGCCGGGAGCGGGAGGTCGTCGTCGCCCAGGTGCGCGCCGTCGGCACCGGCGGCGAGGGCGACGTCCACGCGGTCGTTGACGAAGAGCAGGGCGCCCGCCGCACGCGTCTCGGTGAGGAGGGCGCGGGCCATCTCCACGCTTTCGCGCGGGGTGCGGAGCTTGTCGCGCAGCTGGATCGCTGGCGCGCCGCCCCGAAGCACCGCCCTGACGATCTCGACGAGGTCGCGGCCGGCGGTGAGGCCCTCGTCGGTGACGACGATGAGGCGGAGACGGGCGGCGAGATCGTGCGGTAGCGTCATGCGGAGGGAAGTCGTTTCGATTGCTGGAATCGTGTAGCGCGGATGCGATGAATCGCAGCCCTAAACGCCGGGAGGGTGTCGCGGGGAGGGCCGGAGGTGCGGCAGCTCTGCTGTTCCCAACCCTTGCGCGGAGGGAGACCGCCGGCGGTTTGGCGGGCTCGCTCCGCGGGCGGGGAGACCCCGGACGGAGGCCAACAGCAGTACCGTTGGCCGGAGGAGGAGGCTCACCGCCCCCGCGTAGGAGACGGGCGGCCAGGCAGTATCGGCCGACCGGCTCCGGAGCGGTCCACGGCTTCCGGAGCGCATCCCGTCATCACTTCCGACGGATCGAACCCTTCAGAAAAACGCTACTTCACGCCCGCGGCGGCGGCTTCCTGCTGGGCCTGGCGCTTGGCGGCGTTGTGCTCGGCGAGCGACTTGGTAAACACGTGCGTGCCGTTGGGCCGGGCCACGAAGTACAGGTACGGGTCGGCCGTGGGGTGCAGCACTGCCTCGATGGCGCCCTTGCTGGGCGAGGCGATGGGGCCCGGCGGCAGGCCGGCGTGAGTGTACGTGTTGTACGGGCTGCCCGCGACGCTCTGGATCTCGCTGTACAGCAGCCGCGACTGGTGCGAGCCCAGCGCGTACTGCACCGTGGGGTCGGCCTGGAGGCGCATGCCGATGCGCATCCGGTTGGCGTAGACTGCGGCGATGGTGGGCCGCTCGCTCCAAACCTTCGCCTCCTTCTCCACGATGGAGGCCAGGGTCACCACGTCGCGCTCGCTCATGCCCAGCGAGTCGGCGCGCGCACGGAGCGGCGGAGTCCAGACGGTCTGGTAGCGCTTGACCATGGTCTTCGCCATGCCGTCCACCGGCGTGCCGAGCGGGAAGACATACGTGGCGGGGTAGAGGTAGCCCTCCAGCGTGGGGCCGGGCACGCCGAGGCGCTTGGCGGCGGCAGGATCCGAAAGATGCCGCAGGACGGTGTCGGCCGGGAGCGCGGCTTTCTGGGCGATGCGCGCGGCGATCTGCTGGAGCGTCCAGCCTTCGGGGATGACGAGGCGGATCTTGACGACATCGCCCGCCACGAGCTTGTCGAGGATCCTGGAGTACGACTCACCGGGCCGGACCTCGTAGACGCCGGGCTTGATGCTGCGCTTGCCGCCGAAGCGGCCCATCAGCTTGAAGATGGTCTTGCTGCCGATGATGCCGTGCGCCGCCAGCGAGTCTGCCGCCCGGGAGAGCCCGGCGTGCCGCGGGACGGTGAAGCGCACCGGCTGCCCGTGCGGGCTGCCGCCGCACGCCGCCAGCATCGCGAGCGCCGCGGCGGATGCGAGGCCGCGCACCCGTGACAGCGCCGCGCTCCGGTGACGCCCCGACGTCCGCCGCGCATCGGCCAGATTGCGTCGGTCGGCGTGAATCATCCGAGAAGCGGCATCTACCGACGCATCCACCGTCGAACCAGCCCCGCGCATCCCCGTCTCACCCATCCGCTCTCTCCTCCTCTGCGTCGGCGCGGCGGCGCCGGTGCGTCAGGTAGCTCTCCAGGATCAGCGCGGCCGCGGTAGCATCCACGCGGCCCTTCTCCTCGCGCTGGCTGCGCTTGAGGCCCATGCCGCGCACGACGCGTTCCGCGCGGACCGAGGTCATGCGCTCGTCGATCCAGTGCACCGGCAAACCCGTCCGCCGCTCCAGGTCCGCCCCGAAGGCCCGCACCTCGGCGGCCCACGGGCCCTCCTCGCCGTCCAGGCCCAGCGGCAGGCCGACGACGGCCTCGTCCACCTCGTTCTCCGTGATTAGACGCCGGATCTCGGGCCACGGCGGCCGCTTGCCCGCCTTGCGCTCCAGCGTGACGAGCGGCGAGCCGATGGTGCGCGTGGGGTCCGAGAGGGCGACGCCGATGCGGCGCTCGCCGTAGTCCAGGGCGATGGTGCGGCCCATGTGGCTCCTTGGTGGATAAACGAAAACGGCCCGCCGGTGAGCGGGCCGTGGTTCGCGCCGCCGCCCGGCCTCAGCCCAGGCGCGTGACGGCGTCCGAGTACGACATCCCGTCCACCATGCCCTGGTAGACGGCGCCCAGCACCTCGTGGCTGCCGAAGAGCAGGCGCGACGAGCCGGGCTGCGCCTGCACCTCCATCACTGCGATCTCGCCGCCGGCCAGGCGCCCCAGCACGTCGGCGAAGATGCCGGTGGAGAGGTGGCAGCCGGGGGGCACGCCGTCGCTCCCGTCGCCCGACGCTTCCACCCAGTCGTGCAGGTCAAGCGCGCCCACGCCGGGGTGCAGCTGCTCGTGCGCCAGCTCGCCCCAGCCCGCGTCGCGGAAGTACGCGGAGGCGGCGTCCCAGAAGTCGTCCGCCGTCAGCGCGTCGGCCGGAAGGCCAGGGCGCGACTGCGCGGCGCGGTCCAGCACTGCGGCGTGCACGGCCTCGCCCGTGTCGTAGCCGACCTGGCGGAGGATGGTGACGGCTTCCACCGGCTCGCGGCCGTCCGCGACGGCGCGGCGGAGCGCGGGGAGCAGGCCCGCGGGGACCTGCACGAACTTCGCCTCGGTTGCGGTGGCGTTCATGGGGCGTCGTCGCTTGCGGAGGTGGGTTCGGCGCCGGCGGCCTCTGCCGGCGCGTCGGGCGGGGTGATGTCTGCGGCTGGGCCGTCGCTAACCGCTACCAAAACAGCGACCGGATCGGACGCATCTGCGGGCGCTTCGAGCAGGGCCAGCAGGTCCGCCTCGGAGATCTCGGCGACGCCGAGCTCGCGGGCCTTCTGCTGCTTGCTGCCGGCGTCGGCACCGGCAAGCAGGTAGTCGGTCTTCTTCGTGACGCCGCCCGTCACCCGTCCGCCGTTGCGCTCGATCAGCGCGGTGGCGTCGCCGCGGCTCAGGGACGGCAGGGTACCGGTGATGACGAACGTCTTCCCCGTGAGCGGCCCTTCCGTCGGTTCCGGCCGGTCCTCCGTGAGGACGAGGCCGGCCGCGCGCAGCTTGTCGACGGTCTGTCGGTTGCGCGGCTCGGCCATCCACGAATGCAGCGCCTCCGCCATGGTGTGGCCGATGCTGTGGACGGACTCGATCTCCTCCGTCGTGGCCGCCATCAGCCGCTCGATGCTGCCGAAGTGCCGCGCCAGCGTCTGCGCGGCGACCTCGCCCACGTGGCGCACGCCCAGGCCGAAGAGCGCCCGCGCCAGGCCCTGCTTCTTCGACGCCTCGATGCCGTCCAGCAGGTTGCGCGCGGACTTCTCCTTGAAGCCTTCCAGCGCCAGCAGGTCGTCCATCGTCAGCCGGTAGAGGTCGCCCACGTCCTCGACGAGCCGCGTCCCGTCCTCGCGCGTCCTCTCCAGCATCTGCTGGATGGTACGCTCGCCCAGGCCGCGGATGTCCATCGCCCCGCGGGACGCGAAGTGCACCACGCCCCAGTAGATGCGCGCCGGGCAGGCGGAGTTGGGGCAGTACACCATCGCCTCGCCCTCGGGCCGCTCCACGGGCGTGTGGCATGCCGGGCACTCGGTCGGGTTGGTGAAGACGGGCCCGCGCTCCTGTCCCTCCGTCAGCACCGGGCCGACGACCTGGGGGATCACCTCGCCGGCGCGCTTCACCAGCACCCGCTCGCCCTTGCGCAGGTCCTTGCGGCGGATGTCCTCCTCGTTGTGCAGCGTGGACTGGCGCACGACCACGCCGCCCACCTCCACCGGCTCCAGCAGCGCGTAGGGGTTGAGCGCGCCGGTCCGCCCGACGTTGATGAGGATGTCGAGCAGCGTGGTCTCCACCAGGTCCGGCGCGTACTTGTACGCCGTGGCCCAGCGCGGCTCGCGTCCCACGCTGCCCAGCTCCTCGTGCAGCGGCAGCGGGTTCACCTTCACCACCGCACCGTCCACCTCGTAGTCCAGCCCGCCGCGCGTCCGCTCGAACTCCGTCACGAACTCCAGCACCTCGTCCAGCCCGGCGCACGTGCGGGCGAGGCCGTTCACCGGGAAGCCCCACGCGCGCAAAGCCTCGAGGAGGTCCCACTGCGAGGCGAAGGGCGGCTCGCCGCGCCCCGTCTCCACCGCGTAGGCGAAGAAGCGCAGCGGGCGCTGGGCGGTAATGGACGGGTCGAGCTGGCGGAGGGCGCCGGCGGCGGCGTTGCGCGGGTTGGCGAAGGTCGCCAGGCCCTCGGCCGCGCGGCGCCGGTTCATCGCCTCGAAGCCGGGGAGGCTCATGTACACCTCGCCGCGCACCTCCATCAGCGGGGGCGGCGCCGGCCCGTCTTCGCGCAGGCGGAGCGGAATCTGGCGGATGGTGCGCAGGTTGGGCGTCACGTCCTCGCCCACGGTGCCGTTGCCGCGCGTGGCGCCGCGGACGAACACGCCGTGCTCGTACGTCAGCGCCACCGCCAGCCCGTCGATCTTGGGCTCCACCACGTAGCCCGCCTCCAGCACCTCGCCGGCGATGCGGGCGTTGCGCGTCTCCCACGCCCGCAGCTCGTCGGGGCCGAACGCGTTGTCCAGGGAGAGCATGGGAGCCAGGTGCTCCGTCTTCTCCAGGCGGCTGGAGGGCTCGGCGCCCACGCGCTGGGTGGGGGAGTCGGGCGTGCGGAGGTCCGGCCGCGCCGCCTCCAGCTCCTTGAGCTCGCGGAAGAGGCGGTCGTACTCCGCGTCCGCGCGCGTGGGGGCGTCCCGGACGTAGTAGTCGTGGTTGGCGCGCTCCAGGGTGGAGCGCAGCTCCGCGGCCCGGGCGGCCGCGTCCGGCCCGGCGGCGCTCATGCCTGGGGAGGGAGCTCCGACGCGCGCACCACGCGGTTGCGGCCGCCCTCCTTGGCCTGGTACAGCGCCTCGTCGGCGCGCTTCAGCAGCGCCTCGGGGGCGTCCAGGCCGGGGCCGGGGAACGACGCCACGCCCGACGAGACCGTCATGCGCACCTCGGTCGCCTCGTCGCGGTACACGTGCTCCGCCACCGCCGTGCGCACGCGCTCGGCGAACTGGGCCGCGTGCTCCTCGCTGGTGTTGGGCAGGATGGCGATGAACTCCTCGCCGCCGTAGCGCCCCACCATGTCGATCTCGCGGGCCGTCTCGCGCAATATGCGCGCGGTCTCGTACAGGATCACGTCGCCCGTGGGGTGGCCGTACGTGTCGTTGACCGCCTTGAACTTGTCCAGGTCCAGCATGGCCAGGCCCACCGGCTCGCCCGTGCGCTTGGAGCGCTCGAACTCCTCGTGCAGCAGCTCGTGCACGTGGCGGTGGTTGAACAGGCCCGTGAGGCCGTCGGTGATGGCGAGCGTCTTGAGGCGCTTGTTCGCCACCTCCAGCTCGCGGTTCTTCTGGTCCAGCTCGTCCTGCAGGCGCTTGATGCGGAGCATGGCCTTCACCCGCGCCTCGAGCTCCTGGAAGTTGTACGGCTTGCTGATGTAGTCGTCGGCGCCCGCCTCCAGGCCCTCCACCTTGTCCTGGGTGGTGTCCTTGGCCGTCACCAGGATGATGGGGATGAACGGCAGCGACTCGTCGTTCTTGATGCGGCGCGAAACCTCGTAGCCGTCCATCAGCGGCATCATCACGTCGCAGAGGATCAGGTGGGGCGCGCTCACGTACACCGCCTCCAGCGCCTCCTGCCCGTTCGATGCCGTGGTCACCTCGTACCCGCGCGAGAGAAGGCGCGTCTGCAGGATGTCCACGTTGTCGGGGATGTCGTCGACCACCAGGATGCGCGTGGGCTCCGGGGCGGCCTGTGCCGCATCGCTCAAGCCCTGACCTCCCGGCCTTCCCCGATGAACTTCTGCACCTCGGCCACCACGCGGCGCGGCTCGCAGGGCTTGGCCAGGTAGCCGTCGCAGCCCACCTCGGCCGCCTTGGCCCGGTCCGTGGCCAGGGCGTGCGCCGTCAGCGCGATGATGGGGATGCCGGCCGTGGCCTCCTCGCCCTTGAGGATCTTGGTGGCCTCCCAGCCGTCGATCAGCGGGATCGAGATGTCCATCAGGATCAGGTCCGGGTGGTCCTCGCGGGCCATGCGGATGCCGTCCTCGCCGTTGCGCGCCTCGATCACCGTGTAGCCGAAGTGCTCCAGGATCGTCCGGTAGACGGTCCGGTTGTCTTCGTTGTCCTCTACGAGCAGGACCGTCTTGGTGGAGTCCGACATTCCGGAATGCCTCCTGAGCTAAATCGCCAGGCCGCCGGCGGCCCGCGGAAGTGTGCGGTCACGGGCGGCAGCGGAACGTATCAAGTATACCGCCGCCGCCCCCCGCCGCAAGGCCGCGCGGGGCGTTTCCGGGCCTCGTGCGCCGCGCCGCAAAGCGTGTCCCCGCATGGCACGGGCGTTGCTCCGGCCTGGGTGTGTCCCGCATTGGTCCCCATACATCCGTTCCCAGGCCCAACCCCATGTACTACGACGATCAGGCCAAGCGCTTCAACCTCGTGAGCGGGCTGATGTGCGGTGCCGTCCTGGGCGCCGGGCTGGCGCTCCTGCTCGTGCCGTCGCGCAGCCGCTCGCCGGTGGAGCGGGCGGGGCGAGCCGCGCGCAAGCTGCGGAAGCGGGCGGCGCGGGGGCTGGACGGCATCCGCGACGGGGTGGGCGGGCTGGCGGACGGGGCGGCGCGGGCGGGGCGCAAGCGGTTCCGCCTGTAGCAAACCTTTCCTGCCTTGGCCTGTAGGCGGATCGGGAACGGCGGGGCGGGGGGTCGTCGCGGCGGGCCGCTCCGGAGCCGGTCGGCGATACAGCCTGCCGCCCGTCTCCTCCGCGGGGTCGGGGAGCCTCCTCCTCCGGCCAACGGTACTGCTGTTGGCCTCCGTCCGGGGTCTCCCCGCCCCGGCGGGAGCCTCGCGCCATCCCCGCACGCCGACGCATCACGCCGCGCGAGTCTCCCGCC
>DASRQW010000539.1 GCA_035696245.1 Longimicrobiaceae bacterium
CAAACGAAACTGCTACATCGCGACCGAGGCGACGAGGCGAAGGTCTCTGTCCAAGATCAACAGTGGCAGCCAGCGAGTGTCGATGTGGGCGAAACCGGGTGGGATCACGCGAGGCTCCTGCCGCCGGGCGAGCGCGACGTAGTAGAAATCGCCCGCCTGGTAGAACGTGGGGAGCAGTGTCGATGAACGGCCGGCGAGCTGCTGCCGGTAGATGGCGAGCAGGCGCGCGCACAGGTCCGCATCGGCCGAGCCGGCGAGGAGGCGCACCTGTTCGGGCGAGGCGGATGAGACGCCGTGCCGTTGACGCGCATCGGCGTACTCTTCCGAGCTTGCGAAGCGGATGGCGATGCGGCGCGCCTGCTCCGTCTCGGCCAGACAAGCGGACGGAGTTGGCGGGAGCGGAGGATCGGCAACGCTTGGCGTCGTGCCCAGCGCGCCGACGAGCGCGAGAAGCGCGGAGATCGTCATCACTGCGTGCTCCTGATCCCGCAGGCGAAACGGTCCGACCTTCTGGCGAAGGCCGGCAGCAAGCCGCATCTACATCGAACGTCTCTCGCACCTGGGTCGAGGCAGATGGGACGCCGTCCCGTTGACGCGCGGAGTGCGGATGCGCCGCGAGGCCGCCCCGAAGGACGGCCCTGCGTGTTCATCTCCCGTCCCGCCTACATGGCGAACGACGAGACGTAGCGGAGGTTCTGGTCCAGCACGATCAAGCCGTCATGGCCCATGAAGTTGCGGTTGGGCGGTACCACGTACACGACCGGGACGAAGTAGAAGCCGTCGGCGTAGAAGTACGACGTGATCTGCGGGTACGGGTTGGACGAGAGCTGCACCGTGCCTTGCAGCGCCTGACACGTCGCCGCGTCCTGCGCGTCGGTGAGGGTACGCACGCTGGCGGAGCTCACGTTCTGCAGCCCGTAGTCGCTGCGCAGCGGCGACGTGTACGGCGACGTCAGGAAGCGTGTCACCACGGCGCGCGTCCGCTCCGTCTCGGCAGGGCAGGAGACGAGGCCGGCCGGCGCCGCGACGTTACGTGACGAGGCGTGCGGGGGAGACGACAGCGCCGCAGCGGCCAGGAAGAGGAAGGTGGAGATCATGATCCGGCACTCCCTTGTGTGAGGTTCAGTAGCCGCATCGGCCGTTCTGCGCGACGACCTGGAACTGGTCCTGGCTCTGCGGGTCGCCCACGAACTTCGTGACCTTGTCCTTGTCCAGTACGTAGCCCGGGATCCCCCACGCGGTGGAGACGCGTCCGTCGTAGTCGCTGGGCTCGTTCCCGTACTGCCACGTCGCCTGCATCGGCACGCCGTTGATGACTACGGTCACCTTCTCGCAGGCCGTCATCCTCTCCCGCAGGCGATACGGGTGGGTGTGCACCCACGCGACCGTGCCCGTGGGGGGAACCGCGTCGGCCGGCGCGTCGATGCCGCACGCGCCCACGGTCCAGCTGGCGGGGAAGGGCACCACCTCCAGGGATCCGGCCGACTGCACGACCCACCCTCCTTGCTCGCGCCGGTCCGCCATGTTCGCATCGGGACTGCTGGCGGCCCACAGTTGCGCGAAACCCGTCTGAACCGCCGGAGAGTCGGTGACGGGGTCGTCCGTGTGGCAGGCGGGTTTGGCGGCCGTGTCCGCCGGCTCGGGCGGTGGCGAGCCTCCGCCGCCTCCGCTACCCGCGCCGGGGTCGCCGGACGTGGGCCCGCTCGGCGGCGTGGGCGCGGTGGGTGTGCCCGCGCCGCAGAAGCTGGCGTCCTCGTGCCAGTAGCCGTATTTGTCCTTGCACCACCCGCTGAAGTCCGACGTGAGCCCCGGCAGCGAGTACACGATCCCGCGCCGCTGCCCCTCCTCCAGCCCCGCCGACGTGGGTCCGTCGGTGCAGCCAATCGCCACAAGGGCGGCCATCGTGCTCACAGTGGCGTAAACTACACTGAACAGGTCCGCAGCGCATCCCTTTCGTTTTGCTTCCCCCCAGCCTCTCGCGCGCCGGACGGCGAACACGGCTGCGGGGCGGTCCTCTGCCTGTTCCCGCATGAATGCCTCCACATAGAACTGCTGGGTTCACATCCAAGGGCATGCCCGCACAGGTGAGTCTCACGGTCGGCAGAATAAAGGGACAAAAGGGACGGCGCAAGGTTTGTGACAGGAAATGGAAGGTTGTGGCGGCAGGCCGGTCGGAATTCATGTCCAGTTTCGTCTCACCGGTCGCGGCGCGGAAAGGCGGGCGAGAATGGACGCAGCGAACTCGACGCCTACGCGCGGTTCCGAAGCGCGCCTGATCGCGGGAAAGAAATCACCCGAACGATTGTCATCGCCCGGGTGGTTCGTGTTCGGTTGAGGCATGCGGTCGAGCCGCCGAGCGACGGGTGAACGTCAGGAGCGCGAGGCTGCTTCAGACGGCGCCGCGCCGCGCCCGGACCGCCGCCCAGATGCCGCCGGCGCCGGCAAGCACGGACAGGAAGGCGATGAACAGCCCCTCCCATCCGTCGATCGCGCGGTCGTGCGAGAGGTACTCCATGTTGGTGCCGGTCCGGATCGCGGCGAGAGCCTGCACGAACACCACGACGCCGAAGGCGAGGAGCATCACCGACACCGCGACGATGCCCTTGAGCGGCGTCTGGATTCCGGGCTGCATGGCTTCCTCCCTCCATTGAGCGACGATGCTTCCGCCGTGCGAGTGGACCGAGACCGTCCGTGAGCGGGCGCCGACTACGGAACGAGGACGATCTTGCCGAGCGCGCCGGGCTCCATCACGCGTTCGTGGGCGCGGGACGCGTCGGCCAGCGGGATCTCCTCGCGGATTACGGGGCGGAGCGTGCCCGCGTCCAGCCCGGCGCCGAGCGCTGCGTGGATGGACGCCAGCTCCGCGTCGGTCGCGTTGAAGACCATCATGCCGTGTATGGAGGCGTCGCGGCTCATGGCGTCGCGCGGGTTCACCTGCACGGGCCCGCGGCTGCCGATTACGACCACGCGCCCGCCGCGCGCCACGATCGTCAGGTCCTTCCCGAGGTTCACGTTGGCGAGCATCTCCAGCACGACGTCGACGCCGCGGCCGCCGGTCAGCTCCATGAGCTCGGCGAGATAGCCTTCGTCGCGGTGGTCGAGGACGTGGTGGGCGCCATGCTCCCGCGCGAGCCGCCGCCCATCGTCCGTGCCCGCCGTGCCGATCACCGTCAGACCTGCCGCCCGCGCCAGCTCCACCGCGGCGATGCCCACGCCGCCGCTCGCGCCGTGCACCAGCACCGTCTCGCCGGGCAGCGCGCGCGCCTTGTGGAAGAGGCCGCGGTAGGCGGTGGCGTACGGCACGCCGAGCGCCGCTCCCTGAGCGAACGTCGCAGCATCCGGGAGCGGGTGCACGTGCGCCGCGTCGCACAGCGCCAGCTCCGCGTACGAGCCGCTCAGCGTCCGCGAGGTGTAGACGCGGTCGCCGGGGCGCACGTTCGCCACGCCCTCGCCGGCGGATTCCACCGTGCCCGCCGCGTCGGTGCCGGGCGTGTAGGGCAGGGGAGGGGTGTTGCCCGTGCCGGAGCGCTGGTACGTCTCCACCGGGTTCACGCCCGCCGCGCGCACCCGAACCACGACCTGCCCCGCCGCGGGCGCGGGATCGGGCACGTCCTCCAGCCGCAGCACCTCCGGCCCACCCGTCTCGTGCACCCGGATCGCCTTCATCGCCTTTCTCCGGCCGAGCCGTCTTTCATCAAGCCGCCGAGCTTGCGCGAGGTTCCGCCCGTGCGGGAGGCTCCACTACGATCCAGCCTTTCGCTCGGGCTTCCTCGTCCTTGCGCGCAAGGTCGGCGAAGATCGCGTCTACGTCGTGGCCGAATTCCGCCGCATAGGCCTCGCGCGCACGACGTACCTCCTCGACGATGGGGTCTTTCCACATGGTCATCCCTTTCCCATGAGTTGCTCCGGCGTGCACAGTATCGGCAGCAAATACCCCGCCGTTCGGCAGATGCGTTCCAGCACTGGCTGGATCTCGGCGTTGGCGATGTGCTTGCAGTTCCACGTCAGGAGGTAATCGATCTTGTGAACAGCCGCCAGTGCGATGTGCGCCGCGTCGGCTTCCGCCTTTTTCGGAAGGACGCCATGACCCATCAGCGAACGGGCCAGCAAGCCAGCCTCTGCACGGAAAGCGAGCAGGGAAAGGCTTGTGATCACTTCCAGCCGGCGGGCGGCGAACTCCCGGTTGCCGCGTGAGGCTTCTTCCACCACGAGCGACGAGGAACACAGATCGAACGACTCGGCTCGACGCTCCCACCATTGATGCGTGATCTGCTGATGGCCCGCGGTGACCAAGTCGCGACTGGGCCGCCCCACGAGATAGCTCACGACGCTGGTTTCAACGTACACTTTGGGCTGGGCCATTGTCCGGCGGAGAGGAGGAATACGGATGTGCGGTTGACCTGCGTGAAAAAGGCGTCTTATGAGACGTGACGCAAGAATTACGACGCCGAGGGAAGCTCCGCATCTACCCGCAGCCGTTCTTCGACGGCGGGGTCGGGGGCCACGAAGAGGGTCTTCGCGTGCTGGATGGTGACGCGGCCGGGAGGGGCGCCGCGCGGCTTGCGGACATGCTTGCGGCGCGTCCAGTCCACCGCGACGGTGCCGGACGAGCGGGCCTTGCTGTAGAACGCGGCGAGCACCGCGGCTTCTTCCAGGTCGCGGGCCGGGGGCGCGTCCGCGTCCGCCCATCGCAGCACGACGTGCGAACCGGGCACCGACCGCGCGTGCAGCCACACGTCCGACGGGGCGGAGTGGCCGAAGGTGACGCGGTCGTTGTCGCGCGATGTCCGCCCCACGCGCACCTCCAGCCCGCCGGAGGTGCGGTAGAGGCGGAACGGCATGCGCTCGGCCTGCGGGCCCGCCGCCGCGCTCTTCTTCGCCGGCTCGCGCGTGAGGAGACGGATGGCCGCGGCGGGAAGCTCGCCCGCCTCGCCGGCGGCGACGGCGGCCTCCCAGCGCTCCACGTCGCGGCGGGCGGCGGCCAGCAGCTCGGGCACGCGCTCCTCGGCGCGCTGGCGGCGGGCGGCCTCGTCGTACAGGCGCTTGGCGTTCTCGTTGGGGCGCAGCGTGGGGTCCAGCTCCACCTCCACCTCGGTCCCGTCCTCGAACGACGGCAGGCGCACGGACGAGGTGCCGGGCGTGACGTACTGCAGGTAGGCGAGGAGGAGGTCGCCCCGCGCGCGCAGCCGGTCTGCCTCGCCCACGCGCCGCATCTCCTGCTCCAGGCTGCCCACCCGCCGCCGCGCGCCCGCCAACCGCTTCCGCGCGCGCTCCAGCAGCTCCGCATCTGCCGTGGACGCCGAAGCAGGGTCGGCGGATGCGCTGCGTTCCGCGGCGGTGTCCATCGCCGCGATCAGCGTCTTCGCATCTTCCGACTCGATCCCCTCCAGCGGCATCGGGTACGGCTGCGCGCCGGCCGGTAGATGCAGGAGCACCGGGCGCGGCGGCGATAAGGTGCGCAGCGCCCACCACCGCTCGAACGCCTCCGCCAGCGCGTCCGCGTCTTCCGACGTGGAAGCGTGGCCTATGATCGAAGCGGAGTTCACGGGGCTCGCGTCGGCGAAGCGGCGCACCAGCTCGCCCCGGCGCTGCGGCGGCGCGAGGGGGGAGAGGACGCGCATCCACTCCGCCCACGCATCGTCACGCTGCACGCGCCCGGAGCCGAAGCGCGGCTCGCCGTGCGGGGGCACGTACGGCGCACCCGCGCGGAGCGAGCGCCCGCCCGCGTCGCGAGCGCGCAGGACGGAGACGATGCGGCGGTCGCTGTTGTCCACCAGCAGCGCGTTCCACTGATTCGTGTGAAGCTCCACCACCAGCGCGCGCGACCCGCCGCGGAACCGGCTGCCCTCCTGGAGCTCGATGCGCAGCCGCCGCTCGTCCGGCGGCGCGGTCACCGAGACGATGCGCGCCTCGGGCGCCAGCGCGGCGGATTCGGGAGGGCGGGGGATGAGGCGGGCCCAGCCAGCGCCGGGGTGCAGGTCGAAGCGCAGCGCCTCGCCGCGGTCCAGGAAAAGGGTCGCGGAAAGGTCTGCCGCGAACACCGGCGAGGGGTGCGCGAAACGGCCAGCGAGGCTCGTTTGCAGCTCCGCGGCGAGGGCGCGGGCGAGGGGCGGATCCCACCGAATCGGGTTTGACACCGGCGGAAGATCAGGTTAGTATTTCGCCACGTCAACCCGCTGATCTTGGACACGCATCGGCCCGGTAACGGGCGGGACATTTGCTGGCTTCCGCCCGCGACCGGTCCCTGGGATGAGGACCGGATGTCCACTCAACGCGGGAATGGCGCTCGGCCGCTCGGCGTACCCGAGCTGCGCGAGATGAAGCGCCGTGGGGAGCGCATCGCAGCGCTCACTGCATACGACTACCTTTTCGCACGGGTGGTCGACGAGGCCGGCGTGGACGTGATCCTCGTCGGCGATTCGCTCGCCCAGGTGGTGCTGGGGTTGGACAGCACGCTGCCCGTCACGGTGGACGACATGATCCACCACGCCCGAGCCGTGCGCCGGGGCGTGCAGCGCGCGCTGCTGGTGGTGGACATGCCGTTCATGTCGTACCAGGTCTCGCCGCAGGACGCGCTCCGCAACGCGGGCCGCATCATGCAGGAGACCGGCGCGGGAGCGGTGAAGTTGGAGGGCGGCTCCCCGCAGGCCGCCGAGACGGTGCGGACCCTCGTCCGCGCCGGGATCCCCGTCATGGGCCACCTGGGCTTCACGCCCCAGTCGGTCAACGTGACGGGGACGCGCGTTCAGGGGCGCGACGAGGATGGCCCCCGCCGCATCCTGGAAGAGGCGAAGCGGCTGGAGGAGGCGGGCGCCTTCTCGGTCGTCCTGGAGCTGATCCCGGGCGCGATCGCGAAGGCGGTGACCCAGGCGCTGGAGATCCCCACCATCGGCATCGGGGCGGGGGCGGAATGCGACGGGCAGGTGCTGGTGCTGCACGACATGCTGGGCATCAACATCGGCTTCGCGCCGCGCTTCCTGCGCCGCTTCGCCGAGGTGGGGCAGGCCGCCGCGGCGGGCGTGGGAGACTACGTGAAGGCGGTGAAGGGCGGGGAGTACCCCTTGCAGGAGCATACCTTCGAATGAGCGCCCAAGCGTTGAGAACGCCCGTGATCCCGCTGCCCGTGGGCGGGGGCATGCGCGTGGTGCACACCCGCGCCCAGGTGCGCGAGGCCGTGGCCGCCGCGCGCGCGCAGGGGAAGACGGTGGCGCTGGTGCCCACCATGGGTTACCTGCACGAGGGCCACCTCTCGCTGGTGGACCGCGCCCGCGCCGAGGCCGGGTTCGTGGCGATGTCCATCTTCGTGAACCCGCTCCAGTTCGGCCCGCGCGAGGACCTGGCGCGCTATCCCCGCGACCTGGACCGCGACCTGGAGATGGCGCGCGACCGTGGCGTGGACCTCGTCTTCGCGCCCGGCGTGGCGGAGATGTACCCCGCTGGCGAGCCGCGCGTGGCGGTCGTTCCGGACACGATGGCCGACCGGCTGTGCGGCGCGTCGCGGCCCGGCCACTTCCGCGGAGTGCTGACCGTCGTCGCCAAGCTGTTCGGCATCTTCGCGCCGGACGTGGCGGTGTTCGGGCAGAAGGACCTGCAGCAGGCCACGCTCATCCGGCGGATGGTGACGGACCTGGACATGGCGGTGCGCGTGGAGATCGCCCCCATCGTCCGCGAGGCCGACGGGCTGGCGATGAGCTCGCGCAACGTCTACCTCTCGCCCGAGGAGCGCGAGCGGGCGCTGGCGCTGTCGCAGGGCCTGGAGCGCTGCCGCGCCCTCTTCGCCGCGGGCGAGACGGACGCGGACGTGCTGCGCGCGGCGCTGTGGGCGGCGATGTCGGTGCCCGGCGTGGAGCCCGAGTACGCCGACGTGGTCGACGCCCGCTCGCTGGAGCCGGTGCAGCGCGCCCTCCCCGGCTCCGTTTGCGCGGTGGCCGCCCGCGTCGGCAAGACCCGCCTCATCGACGACGCCGTCCTGGGCTGAGGCGCCGCGCAGGCGATCGAAGGTAGATGTAGGTCGGACAGACGGCCGGCGAGACGGACCCGATGGGTTCGCTCAGCCGGCCGTTTCGTTTTCCGAGGCAAGGATCTGCTCGATGCGCTGCGCGAGCGGTACGGCTTCCCTGGTGGCGACGTTCCAGACCACCCGGTAGTCGATCCCGAAGTAGCCGTGGATCAGGCGGTCGCGCATCCCCGCCATCAACCGCCACTCGAACTCCGGATGCAGCTCGCGCCATTCACCGGGCACCTGCTTCGCGGCTTCGCCGATGATCTCGATGCTGCGGACCAGCGCACGGCGGAGCACCTCGTCCTCCATCATCTCCTCGCGCGTGAGCCCCTGGGTCTGGGCGGTCAAGAACCGCGCCTCCACCAGCATGTGCCGCAGATATTCAAGCGGCGACAAGGACATCTTCCGCCTCGCGCAGGATGTACGGCCCGATGAACGGGCTGAGGGCTTCGGTGGTCACCAGCTCCACGCGACGCTCCAGCAGGTCTTCCAGCAGGAACGACAGCGACATGAAGTTGCGGAAGGTGACCTGCTCGGGATCGAACTCCACCAGCAGGTCCACGTCGCTGTCCGGGCGCGCCTCGCCCCGCAGGACGGAGCCGAACAGCGCCACGCGCCGCGCTCCGAGCGCGCGGATCTGGACGCGGGCGCCGTGGAGACGTTCGATGACTTGGTCCTTGGTCAGCGGCTGCTCATCCATGCGCGCAATCTAGCGTCGGGTGTGCGAAGGTGGAAAGCTGTTGCATCGTCTGCCGCCGCCGCCCCTCGACGGACGCGGCTGTTGTCCGGGGCTGCGTTGCGGCATTATCATCTACCGTTGCCGCGGCGAAGCGGCATCATCATCCCACGGCCCGCGTGTCCTGACGGACGCTCGGGCCTGCGCGTCGCGCGGCTTTCCATCTCCCGTTACCCGTACTTCCGTCCATGAACGCCGTGGAACCCGCTTCCGCACTGAGCGAGACGGTGCGCGCCGCCGCCGCGGGGAAGATGCCCGTGTGGGCGGTGGCGAAGCCCAAGCGCCGCGAGCACGTGGCGCGCGTGGCGGCGCTGATGCGCGAGTGGGCGGAGGCGCTGGGCCTGGGTGCGGACGACGTCGCTCGGTGGGCGGCAGCCGGGACGCTGCACGACGCGCTTCGCGACGCCGATCCGGACGAGCTGCGCCGCGAGGTTCCGCCCGAGCTCCGCGGCCTGCACGACGCGCTGCTCCACGGTCCCGCCGCCGCCGAGCGCCTGAAGGACGAGGCCGACGAGGAGATGCTGGACGCGATCCGCTACCACACGCTCGGCTACGCGGGCTTCGGGCGGCTGGGGCGAGCGCTGTACCTGGCGGACTTCATGGAGCCCGGCCGCCGCTTCGACCCGGAGTGGACGGCGTCGCTGCGCGCGCACATGCCGCGTGAGATGGACGCCGTGCTGCGCGAGGTGGTCGAGGCGCGCGTGGCGCACGTGGACGGCGAGACCGGCAGCGTGCACCCGCTCACGCTGGCCTTCCGCGACGCAGTGACGGAGGGCGCTCCGTGAGCCGCTGGCAGACGGCGGGCTTCGCGGTGACGCTGCTGGCGGTGGGTGCGCTGCTGGTTTCCGGGCTGATGGGCATCGGGGGGAAGCCGGCGCCCGCGGTGGTGGCGCGGACCGCGGGCGTGGTCGCGGAGCCGCCGGCGCAGCGGGTGCGCGTGGAGGTGCTGAACGCGTCCGGGCGCCTGGGGCTGGCGCGCGAGGCCACGCGCTACCTCCGCGACCGCGGCTTCGACGTGGTGTCGTTCGGCACGGCGCGCGGCGGCGTTGCGGCGACGCGCGTCATCGACCGCATCGGCAAGCCGGCATCGGCGCAGGAGGTGGCGGACGCGCTGGGCCTCCGCACCCCCGTCACCACCGAGCGCGACACCACGCTCTTCGTGGACGCCACCGTCGTCCTCGGCAAGGACTGGCACCCCGCCGGAGACCCCGCCACCACGGACTCGGTAAAGCCTCAATAGCGTCCGCCTGCCAAACCGCGATGTCGTTGTAGGGGTGCGATTTATCGCATCCGAAACCTCTCTCCGGCAACGATTCCACCGCGTTCGACGGCGGGCGAATTCGCTCCGCGGAGTCGATGACCACAGAAGAAGGGCCGGGCTCCGCGTGGGGGCCCGGCCCTTCTTCGTCCGCGTCGGCATTTGCCTGGACAATTCCGTTGATGCACGTCGACGGATGACGTCAGGATCTCCCTTGCTGCCGCGCAGAGCGTATCAATCGCGGCGCAGGGAGCAGCGGTCGTCCTCGCGACGATTGCTGGTGCGTCGAGATTCCGCGCGGTTCCGCTGCCGGTTCTCTACTCCGCGCGGAGGGAGATCTGTGGATCGACAGATGCCGCGCGGCGGGCAGGGCGGAGGCTGGCGGTGAGGGCGACGATCGCCAGCGTGGCCCCGATGGTGGCGTGGACCGGGAGGTCCAGCGCGTTCACGCCTTCAAACGAGAGCTCCAGGCTGCGGGCGACGGAGAGAGCGCCCATCGTCCCGATCACCGTGCCGAAGACGGTGAGCCGCAGGCCCTGGCGGAGCACCAGCCGCGTCACGTCCGCCACGCGGGCGCCGAGCGCCATGCGGATGCCGATCTCGCGCGTGCGGCGGGCGACGTTGTACGCCATCACCGCGTAGAGGCCGGTGGTTGCCAGAAGCAGCGCGGCGCCCGCGAGCGCGGCGAAGACGACGGCGAACCATCGCAGAGGCGCCGCGAACGAGGCGAGGTACGCATCCATCGTCATCCCGTCCGTCACCTTCGCTCCCGGAACCGCTCCGCGGACGGCGCGCTGCACGGCGGATGCGAGCCGCGCGGGATCGCCGTGGACGCGCACCGCCAGCCCTGCGGCGGCGGGCGGATGCTGGAGCGCGGACAGGTAGAGCGTGGGCACGGGCTGGGACGATGCGCCGATGCCGCGCGCGTGGATCTCGCCGACCACGCCCACGACCGTGTACCACTCGCCCGAGCGCCCGCCGACCTGGATCTGCTTGCCGAGCGGCTCGCCGTTGGGGAAGAGCCGGTAGGCGAACGCGGTGCTGATCACGGCGACTCGCGGCGCGCCCGCGCGGTCCCGCATCTCCAGCTCGCGCCCGCTCACCACCGGCGCGCCAAGCGTGCGGAAGAAGCGCGGCCCGACCGCCTGGACGCGCGCCTCGCCCTCGCTCACGGGCTTGATCATCCCCGCCATCGCGCACTCGCCGCAGACGGCGGTCACGCGGTCGGTGGCGCCCACGCCGAGCCACGAGCCCGTGGTGGCGATGCTGGTGTCCACCACGCCGGGCACGCCGCGGACGCGCGCCATGGCCTGCTCGTACATCTCCGCGCGCCGGGCCGTACCCAGCCGCGCGCCGCCGGGCAGCGTGACCCGCGCCGTAAGCGTCCCGTGCGGATCGAACCCGAGCCCCGCATCGTCCGTCCGCTGCGAAGCGAAGCTGCGGAGCAGGAGGCCCGCCGTGGTGAGAAGGACGAGCGATGCGGCGATCTGGAGCACCGCCAGCACGTTGCGGATGGCGGCCTCGCCGGGGCCGCCGGTGGCGCGGTCGCCCGCGGCCACGAAGCGGCGCAGGTCGCGGCTCCACGCCACCCTGGCCGGCGAGAGCCAAGCGAGTAGCGTCACCACGACGAACGCGCCCACGACGGTCATGAGGACTGCGCCGTCCATCCCCGTCCCGCTCCACGGCGCGTCTCCCGACGGCCACGCGGCCTTCAGCACGTATGCTCCCGGCCACGCCAGCAGCAGCCCCAGCCCGATGCCGATGCCCGCCAGAAGCGCGCTCTCCGAGAGGAGCTGGCCGACGAGGCGGCGCCGCATCGCGCCGAGGATGGTGCGCATCGCCATCTCCGGCTGGCGTGCCGAGCCGCGCGCGAGCACCAGCGTGACCACGTTGACGAGCGCGATGCCCAGCAGGAGCAGCGTCAGCGCGAACGTCATCCACAGGAGCGAGCCGAACGCCTGTGACTGCATCGCGCCCAGCGGCTGACGCTCCGCCGTCCACCGCAGCCAGTCCGTCGCGCCGGGAGCTTCGCGCAGCAGCGGGTGCGTGTAGCGCGGCCCGGCCGTGACGCCCTGGCGCACGATCCCCAGCAGCGGCACCCCAAGTCCGGTCGCGAACGCCAGTGCCGCGATCACCGGGAGCGCCACGCCGGGCGTGTTTCGCAGCGTGCGGATGGCGGCGCGCACGTGCTCCCCGACCACGCTCGCCGGCGGTGAGATGCGGGGCGTTGCGTTGCTGGACGCAGGATATGGCGAATCGGCCATGTAGATGTGCGGGCGGAGATGGATGTAGAACCGCGCACTCGCGAAGATGCGCGGCGCCCCGCGGAGCGGCAAGGAGGCCGAGGCGTTGGACTCCGGAACCGGGCCGACGGTTGGATGCGATCGATTCGTAGACCGCGTTGGTCCGCAGATGACGCGGCTTCGGCGGACGGCGGCGTCGGACGATCCGTGGCGGAGGCGGGGGCGGCAGCCTACGTTGTCGGCGCGCGGCGGAGGGGCCGGCGCGCGACGCACCGCACGGACGCGAGCCTGCCTTGAAGACGACGGCCTTCGTAAGCCACCACGACTGCCCGCGGCACGACACCGGGTGGAACAACCCGGACCACCAGGGCCGGCTGCCCGCCGTCGCGCGGGCGGTGTACCGCGACATGCTGACGCTCTTCGAGCCGCTGCTGGAGTTGGAGGCAGTTCCCGCGACGGAAGCGGACCTCCGCCTGGTCCACACGCAGCGGCATATCGACGCGGTCCGCGGCGTCTCCGCGCAGTCCGCGGCGGATGGCGTCACGCTGCTGCTGGACGGCGTGCCCGTCTCCGGCGCGTCGTGGGATGCGGCGCTCGCGGCGGCGGGCACCGGCATCACCGGCGCGGACGCGGTGCTCGCGGGCGAGGTGCGCAACGCCTTCTGCACCGCCCGGCCGCCCGGACGCGGCGCCACGGCCGACCACGCGGGCGAGCTGTCGCTCTTCAACAACGTCGCGATTGCCGCCCGCCACCTGTGCGAGCGCCGCGGCGTGGGCCGCATCCTCGTCACCGACTGGGGCATCCGCCCGCCCCTCGCCACGGCCGAGCTGCTCGCGGGCGATGACCGCATCATCCTCCTCTCCATCCATCAGCAGCACGACGTGTCGGTAGATGCCGAGCCGCCGACGCGCCCCGAGAGCATCGATTCGAGCCGCTGGATCGCCCTCCCCGTCGGCAGCGATGGAAGCGTCTTCGCGGATGCGCTGAAGACGGCATTGGCGACGATTCCGGAAGATGCCGGGCCGGACATCGTGCTCCTCGCCGCGGGCTTCGACGTGCTTGCGGGCGAGCCGCTAGGGCAGCTGGCGGTCCAGCCCGACGACGTCTACGACCTTACGCGGATCATCCGTGATTGGGCGGATGCGAGGTGCGGTGGAAAGCTCGTCTTGATCCTGGAAGGCGGATACGGGAAGGGCGTGCCGCGCGCGGTGGTGCAGCATCTCCGGGCGCTGGCGGGGTTGGAGCAGGCGTAGGATCGCGGGCGACGAGGTGTCTTGTTCAACTGGCAGTTCTCTTTGTAGAACTGTCTGCGCCAGCAACAGGACGTAGACGCGACCAGGGGCGCCGGGAATTCCGGCGCCCCTGGTCGTGCAACATCTACCGAATCCCAATCTACCGCGTCCCGCCCCGTGTGTTCGTCGCGGGCGCGGAGGGCGTGGCGACGCGGGCCGCCGGGGCTGCGGGCGGCGGCACCAGCTTGGCGTAGGCCGCTCGGAAGGCATCGGCGGGCTCGGTGCCGGGGAACGGCTTGTCCCACTCCGTGTGCGGCGCGATCACGGCAACAGGGCGCGGGAGCGTGCGCACCATCGCGGCGATGTCCGGCGCGTTCGCGGCGGCGCCGCGGCGCGGCAGCGGCGCCTCGTGCACAGCCACGCCGGCCGAAGCAAGGGTGCGTTTGTCCTCGGCCAGCCACGCCGCCTGCGCCGAATCCGCCGGGTCGAGCAGGAACACGGCCGACTTGACCTGCCCGGCCTCCATGTAGCCCGCCATCTCCGCCGCGTTGGGGCGCGGGATCAGCCACACGTCGCGCTCCACCTGGAAGATGCGCCCATGCTCGAACGGCGCGGTGCGGTCCGCGAAGGTGGAGGCGTGCTTCAGGTCGCCGCTCAGCTTCACATTCTTGCCCATGCTCTCCACCGCCCGCCGCGCCACGTTGGTGCGGTCGCGTCCCAGCCCGCAGTGCACGTAGAACTTGCCGTGTCCGTCGCGCGCGATCTGCTGGATGCGGGCGATGGCGGCGGCGTTGTCGCTCACCCACGGCAGCATGGGCACGTGGATGAACTTGATGCCCAGCTCGGCCGCGTTCTTCTTCTCCTCGGCGATGCTGCGCGGCTCGAACGGAACGACGGCCGGGTGCTGGAGGGAGATGACGGAGGTCACGCCCTCGCGCTTCAGCTCCTGGAGGCGCGCGTAGTCCGGATACGCACCGAACATGAACTCCGCGCCCGAGGCGCTGCGCAGGTCGCCGGCCGCGTCGCCGCCGCCCACGCTGGCCAGCATCCGGCCCGGATCCATCCACGCCCACAGGCAGAGCGCCGCCGCGGCCGTCACGCCGCCCACGATGCCGAAACGGCCCGGCGTCGTCCGCGCGCGCCAGAGCCGCGCGACCAGGAAGCGCGCCAGGAAGACCGAGGCGACGACGTAGGCCACGATCACCCCGCGCACCGCCCAGTCCTCGCCCGCCTGGGACCAGCCCGCGCCGCGGACTGCGCTCGTCAGCCACTTCATGGGCCCCACCAGCAGCACGGTGCCGGTGAAGAAACCCACCATCAGCCACACGTACAGGAAGGTCCCCAGCACGGTGCCGCTGTTGGGCCTCCGCCGCTCGGCCTCCGCGTATTCCGTCATCATCGGTCCTCTTCCCGTGCTCGTATTCCCATCGTCGGACTCGAAGGCGTCAGGCGCCGACCGCGCGGCGCAGGGGCTGCGGGCGGCGGAACCCGGCGTCGAACCACTGCGCCGGGCGCGGGTCCGCGTCGCGCGCCACGCCCACCGCGAACCGCACCCCGATGGGGGTCTCGAAGGCGCGCGAGAAGACCACGCGGCCCGAGCGGTGGATCTTGGTGCCCGGCACGCGGAACTTGATGCGCGTGCCCGGCGCCAGCGGCCGGTCCATGAGCAGGCGCGCACCGTTGCGGCTCAGCTCCTCGAGCAGCGCCGCGCGCTCGCGGCCCGCCGTTCCCGCGCGCACCCGCTCGCCCAGCGACACGCGGGCGGGCAGACGCACCTGCCGGCGGCGCTCGCCGCGGGCGTTGCGCATCCAGTCCACCACGCGCTCCAGCAGCGGCGCGGAGATCTTGTACTGCTGCTGCTCCATGGGCACCGCGTGCTGCGTGCAGTGCAGCTCGATGGCGTCGCGCACGTTCACCGGCACGTCCTGGAACTGGATGCCGGAGCGGAACATGCGCTCGCCGGCGCCCGCCACCGCGTCGTTGTGCAGCACCGTGCCGCGCACCTCCACCGTGCGCGTGCTGAGCGGCAGCGTGAGCCGCACCTCGGTGCCCTCGGGCAGCTCGCGGCTGGCGCGGAAGGCCATGCCGCCGGGGTTCAGGTTCTCCGCCAGCGCCACGTACGGCCGCTGCTTGCCGCCGCCGTGGCCGCGCAGCCGCACCGTCACCGGGAAGCGGTCGCGGAAGCGGTGGTCCGCCCGCTGCTGCCGCACCCGCAGCGACAGCCGCACCACGCCCGCCGCGAGCGAGAAGTTGAGCGCCAGCCAGATGAAGTTGATCCGGAACGCCGTGCTGCTCCATCCGCCCGTCGCGTAGTGCATCCACCCGAACCGCGTCGCCAGCGTGGCCCACGCGACGGCGATCACGGAGAGCGACATCAGCACCACGTGCGGCGCGTAGGTCTTGAACGGCACGTGGCCGGGGCCCTTGGGCGTCACGTTGAAGCGCAGCGGCTTGCTGCTGAACAGCCCCATCACGGCCCGCGTGTAGGTCCAGAACTTCACCATGTGGTAGCGCTCGGCCACCAGCGTGTTGCTGCGCCCCCGGCCGATGGCCTCGGACATGATGAAGGAGAGCGCCAGGAAGGGGAGGAAGCGCGCCAGGAAGGCCGCGTTCAGCGCCGAGATGGGCAGCACCCCGGTGAGGAAGAAGACGATGGGCGCTGCGTAGAACACCAGCTTCTGCACGCCGCCCACGTACGCCGTGAGCGAGCCGAAGTACGAGATGCGCTGCGAGAGCGACAGGCCCGGCAGCGTGAGCGGGTTGTACTTCTTGATCACCTGCATGGCGCCCTGGCCCCAGCGCAGGTGCTGCGTGTGGAAGGCCACCGCGCTGCCCGCCGCCAGCCCGTACGCCAGGCTCTCGCCGTAGAAGGCCGAGTTCCAGCCCGCCGCGTGCAGCTTCATGGACGTCTCGATGTCTTCCGTGATCGAGTGCGTGGAGAAGCCGCCGATCTCGTCCAGCGCCGCCCGCCGGATCACCGCGCACGAGCCGCAGAAGAAGGTCCCGTTCAGCGAGTCCTT
>DASRQW010000540.1 GCA_035696245.1 Longimicrobiaceae bacterium
GAGACCCCGGACGGAGGCGGGCCAGGCAGTATCGGCCCGCCGGAGGAGGAGGCTCCCCGACCCCGCGGAGGAGACGGGCGGCAGGCACCGCAGTTCAGAGGTGCCGGCCGCCCGGCTCCGGAGCGGTCCGCAGCGACAGAACCCACCGAAGCATTCCTCCGCATCTTCCACCCAATCCGCAGAAAAACCGCCGCCGCGCGGCAACCCCGCCTTGACCCCGCCGCGCGAATGGTCTACGATTGCGCGCGCCCCGCGGCGTTCCGCGCCACCCTTCCCGTGCAGACCTCCCGACGATGCAGGCCAGAGCCGCCCTAGCCAAAGTTCCGCTCACCATCCGGCGCGGCTGGGACGACATCTTCAACGGTCCCGAGCTGACGGTGACCGCGGGGAAGATCTTCACGGCGGTGCTGCTGGGCTGGATCGCCTACCGCGTGCTGAAGCTCGTGCTGCGCCGCATCGAGAAGGGCCTGGAGCCTTCCGGCTCGGGCACCATCTCGCTGCACGAGCAGCGCGCCCGCACGCTGGTGGGCCTGGTGCGCAGCGTTGGCGTGGTGGTGATCGTGACCATGGTGCTGTTCATGGTCCTCAGCGCGGTGGGCGTGGACCTGGCCCCGCTGCTCGCCGGCGCGGGCGTGGTGGGCCTGGCCTTCTCGTTCGGCGCGCAGTCGCTGGTGAAGGACATCATCAGCGGCCTCTTCATCCTGTTCGAGAACCAGTTCGGCGTGGGCGACGTGATCCGCGTGGACCCCGCCGTCTCCGGCGCGGTGGAGCGGATGACGCTGCGCGTGGTCGTGCTGCGCGACACCTACGGCGTGGTGCACATCGTGCCCAACGGCGAGATCAAGCGGGTGAGCAACCTCACGCGCACCTGGGCCCGCGCGGTGCTGGACGTGAAGGTGGGCTACCAGGAGGACACGGACCGCGTGGCCGCCGTGATGCGCGAGGTGGGCGAGAGCCTGTTCGCCGACGCGGACTGGGCGCCCGTTCTCGTGGAGAAGCCCACGGTGCCGGGAATCGAGAGCTTCGCCGACAACGGCGTGGTGGTGCGGCTGATGGCCAAGACGGTGCCGCTGAAGCAGTGGGACGTGGCGCGCGAGCTACGCCGCCGCATCAAGCGCCGCTTCGACGCCGAGGGCATCTCGTTCACCACGCCGTCCACGTCGGTGTACCTGGGCGAGGAGCTGGTCAGCCACCTTCGGCCCGAGCCGGCCGCCGCCCTGGCGGCCGAGAGCACGCCCACCCAGACGGAGGAGCATGCGGCGGACGAAGCGATGTAGGCACGCGCGGCCCTGAACGGCCGCCCCCTCCAGAGAACACCCGCCGCGCCGCCTTTCCGGCCGCGGCCATCGCATCGTCACGCCACTGCCCCCCGCACGGAGGAGCCATGCCGCTCAGGTTCTACAACACGCTCACGCGCCGCGAAGAGGAGTTCGTCCCCCTGGTGGAGGGCCGGGTGGGGATGTACTGCTGCGGCCCCACGGTGTACGCGCCGCCGCACATCGGCAACATGCGCACGTTCTTCTTCGCCGACGTGCTGCACCGCTACCTGGAGTATCGCGGTTACGCGGTCACGTTCGTGATGAACCTGACCGACGTGGACGACAAGACGATCCGCGGCGCCAACCGCGACGGCGTGGCGCTGTCGGCATACGTGGAGCCGTTCGTGAAGGCACTGTTCGACAGCCTGGACACGCTGGGCATCGAGCGGGCCGACGTGTACCCGCGCGCCACCGACTACGTGCCGCAGATGGTGGACATCATCCGCCGGCTGGAGGAGCGGGGCCTGGCGTACGAGAGCGAGGGCTCGGTCTACTACGACATCTCGGAGTTCGCAGACTACGGCAAGCTCAGCAAGGTGGACGTCTCCGCCGGCCGCCGGGGCGAGCGCGTGGCGGCCGACGAGTACGACAAGGACGACGTGCGCGACTTCGTGCTGTGGAAGGGCGCCAAGCCCGAGGACGAGAAGGTGGGCGCGGTGTGGGACACGCCGTGGGGCGCGGGGCGGCCCGGCTGGCACATCGAGTGCTCGGCCATGGCGATGGACCACCTGGGCGAGACGCTCGACATCCACGCGGGCGGGGTGGACCTGACCTTCCCGCACCACGAAGACGAGATCGCGCAGAGCGAGGGCGCCACCGGCAAGCCCTTCGTGCGCTACTGGCTGCACGGCGAGTTCCTGCAGCTGGACGGCGACAAGATGAGCAAGTCGCTGGGCAACATCTTCAACCTGGGCGACCTGGTGGACCGCGGCGTGAAGCCGTCGTCCATCCGCTACCTCTTCCTGACGGCGCACTACCGCAGCAAGCTCAACTTCACCTTCGAGGCGCTGGACGCCGCGGCCGAGGCGGTGCGCCGCGTGCGTGCCACCCGCGACCGGCTGCGCGCCCACCCGTCGGCCGTGCACCCCGACCCGTCGGACGTGCCGTCGCTGCACCGCTCGGCAGACGAGGCGCTGAGCGCGTTCGCGGCGGCGATGGACCAGGACCTGAACAGCAGCGTGGCCCTGGCGGCGCTGCACGGGCTGGTGAAGGCGGTCAACGGACGCATGGAGACGCTGGGCACCGGCCCGATCACCCAGGCGGAGCAGCGGGCGGCGCTGGACGCCTTCGAGCGCATGGAGTCCGTCTTCGGCTTCCTGCGCCTGGCCGACGGCGAGGCCGCGGTGGACGAGGACGTGACGGCGTGGGTCGAGGAGCGCCTCGCCGCCCGTGCTGATGCGCGCAACGCCAAGGACTTCGCCAGGTCCGACGAGATCCGCGCGGAGCTGGCCGCCCGCGGCATCGCCGTGGAGGACACGGCGCAAGGCCAGCGCTGGAGCCGCGCGCAGTAGCCGCCCGCGTTCCGGCGGACCGGAGCGTGTGGTCGGTAGATGAGGTCCGGGCGGGAAGATGCGGGCTGGAAAGACGGGCCGGCGTGGGTTACATTGCCGGCCCTGGCGCCACATTAGCTCAGTTGGTAGAGCACTCGATTTGTAATCGAAAGGTCGTCGGTTCGAATCCGACATGTGGCTCTTCCCGCGGCTCGCCGTCCCTCCGCCGATGCTCTCCGGATGATCGCGGCGGATTGCGGAAGCCGCGGATTCGCGGTAGGTTTACGACTCTTCGGCAGCCTTTCGAGCGTGCGGCCGAGGATCGTGCGGGAGTAGCTCAGTTGGCTAGAGCACCTGCCTTCCAAGCAGGATGTCGCGGGTTCGAGTCCCGTCTCCCGCTCTGCGCACCCGGCGCCGTGCATCCCAGTGGATGCACGGCGCCCGTTGCGTGTGGCCCTGTTTCCCAGCGCCGTCCGTTCCGGTGGCGCGGACCGTGCCGGTGTGCAGCGTTCGCCGCGGGCCGACGATCCGCCCGCGCCGTTCGGCACCTCCGAGCGCCACGCTACCCCGTATTCCCGCGAGCTCTTCCTGTCTTCCTCGTCCGTTTCACGCTACGCGCTTCTCCTGCGGCTCGTTGGCCGCAGCGCGTGGTGGCTGCTTCACAAGACGCCGGTTCGGCACCGTTTCGGCATCGCGGTGGCGCTGTCGCGGGCGGCGGTGCCCGTGCTTCGCCGCTCGCCAGCCGCGCACCTGCTGGAATCGTGGAGCCACGACACGCCGGTGGAGGCGCTGCTCTGCTCGGTCCTCACCCAGATGGAGATCCTGGGCCTCGACGTGACGCCGCGCATGCGCGTGGAGGGTATCTTTCCCGGTGCCGCGGCGGGCAGAGGGGCGCTGGTGGTGGGGCCGCGGACGCTCATGCACCGGTTCATCGTCCGCTGGTTCCACGAGCAGGGCTTCCGGCCCTTGCCCGTGGCGGACTACGACCCGTACCCGATCTTCACCACGCGCGAGACGATCCCGGCGCTGAAGACGAGCCCCGGGTTCATGCTCGGCGTGCGGAGCGCGCTCACCGGCGGGCGCACCGTCCTCGCTGCGCTCGGGCAGGAGAAGCCCGGCCCGCGCGTGGTTCGGTTCGAGACCGCGCGGGGGCCCATGACCGCGGCGGATTCGCTCATCCGCCTGGCGGAACTCTCCGGTGCCGACCTGTACTTCGCGACGGACCACCTTGCCGCCGACGGTGCGGTCGTCATCACCATCGCCGCGCCGTCGTACCCCGGCCAGCGCACGGCCGAGAAGGACGTGCAGGCCTACGTCGCCTTCGTCCAGCAGCAGGTGGCCGCGGCCGCAGGCAGGTGACGGCCGAACTCGCCCCTCGCGCCCGGGGTTCGCCGCGACTTCGTGCCCAGGGCAGCGGAATGTCTTCCCCCGCCCGCGAACGGCGGCGGCGCGCCACCTCGCAGCGGCCGCGTGGATTCTCCCTTTCGCATGAAACGTGTCGGATGCGTCCCCAAAGGTGTTTGCCGGGGGCTAGCGGCCGGCGTATACATCTCTCGTAGGTCGTTTCCCGTCGTTCTCCGCAGTACGATCCTGTCGCCGAACTCCCGACGGTTTCCGCCTCGCGATGGTTGCGTCACCGCATACCCCACTCGCATCCAGGAGCGTCCGCATGAGCGTACTCGGTTGGAAAGCGGCCCTCGTCCTCGTGCTGTCGATGGCGGTCTGGTGGGCATTCTACGCCGCCTACCCCTCCGCTCCGCCCGACGCGGCCGACACGATGGTGATCGTGGGCGCGATGCTGCTGGCGGTGCTGGGCACGTCTTCGCTGCTCATTCGCTTCCGCCGCCCGCCGGCCGAGAAGCGTGAACCGGCCGCAGCCGCACCCGCCGAAGCTCCGGACGCTGCGGCAGAGATCCCGGCGTGAGCGCTCCGAACGGCGGAGTGCGCCGGATGGCACGGGCGGTGTTCTGTGCGGGCGCCGCGGCGGTGCTCGCAGGCGGGAGGCTGGCGGCACAGGGAGGAGATGTGCAGGAGGCGCCGGTGGTCGCCTGCCGGGCGGACGAGCTGTCCGTGCCGTTCGCAGGGTCCACGCACCTGCGGATCTTCACGGACGTGGCCGACGCGCCTCGTTTCGTGTGGTCGTCGGCGGCAGGGACGATCACCGGAGACGGGGCGGGCGCGGAGTGGAGCCTCGCAAGCGCTCTTCCGGGCGTGTACGAGGCAACCGCCCGCGCGGCCGGCGCCGACAGCGCGCGCTTCACCCCCTGCACGGTCCAGGTCGTCGTGTCCGCGCGAGAGGAAATCGGCGATCCCCGGCCCGGGCAGGCGATCGGCTCAGAGCTCCGCGGCTCGCCGTTGAGCGCCGCGGGGCAGCTCGTGGGCGCCGCGCACGAAGGGACCCGCTTCGGGCTCTACTCGTACGTCCTCTTTCGCGCCCCGCCCAACGACGCGACGCGCGAGCGCTACCAGGCCGTAGCCGCCGAGTACCTGCGGCAGATGCCCGGCGTGGACGCGCTCTTGGAGTACCGCCCGCCCGAGGAGATGAACGTCACCTACGTGCCTGTGGTACGGCGGCTCCGCCAGCCCACG
>DASRQW010000541.1 GCA_035696245.1 Longimicrobiaceae bacterium
GCTGCCCGTGTCGATCGCCTGGCCGAAGTACGCGACCGCGGGGACGACGAGCATGACGCCGAGGGTGAGGACGGCCTCGTTGCGGTACGGGTGATCCGGACTGCGCTCCCGCTCGCGCCGCGCGACCACGAACACCGCCGCCGCGGAGAGCGCGAACCCCACGGCCTTCACCGCGGGAGGCGCGGTGAAGAGAAGGCGCAGCAGCCGGCGGACCTCCTCGTCCGCGAGGGCGCTGCCTACGGCGAAGACGATGCACGACACCGCCACCCAGAACGCCGCGCGGGCCAGCCGCCGCCAGTCGAACCCGACCACTTCGTAGCTGCCGCGCAACGTGTCCGCCTGCTCCGGCGAGAGGAGCGCGCGCCCCTCCCAATACTCCAGCATCGTTTCGACGACGCCGGCTTTGCGCTTGTTGATCTTCATCGGCTCACTCCGGCTGATCTTGCCTGGGCGGGAGGACGTCCGTGCGCGGCACGGAAACGTCCGGATGGTCGAGCGGGGCGGACGCCGGCGCGGGGCCGGGGTCGGCAGGCGCGGCGTTCGCGCCGGCGGAAGCGGTGGCCTCTGCGGCAGCCGCGGCGGTGCGGCGCCAGGAGCGGAGACGGGTTTCCGCCCAGATCGCTCCCAGCGGAAGCGCGATGCTGAGGGTCCACGGGACGTAGGGGCCGCCCTTCCGCACGATCCCGAAGCCCAGGAACTGCACGAAAAACGGTTGGACCGACGCCTGGCCGGTGGTCCAGTTCACCGCCACTGTGCAGCCCGCGAGCAGGGAGACGAACGCCCAGAGCCACCGCCGCTTCATTCCGCTGCGGACCACGCGCACCGCTTCGACGATGCAGATGACGGGCATCGCGACGGCGAGGAGCGCGAGGATCCAGAAGCCGACCGGCTTTCCGCGGAGCGTCAACGCGTTCTCCGCCTCCAGCCTGCGGGGGAAGCTCTCGGCGTGCGCGCCGACGACCTTCAGGACGCCCGCGCTGTCGTCGGTGATCACCTCGGCGATCACCCAATCCTGCGGGAAGGTATACTGGTAGACGAGGTCGGTGCGGCGGAAGCGGCCGGCGGAGGCGCTGGCGTTGATGAGATCGACCGCGGCGGGTTTCCGGTTGCCGAAAGCCGCCCCCATCACACGCACCGCGTAGTCGGCTTCGGGAGTCATCACCTCCGGATCGACGAGGCGGGCGGCACCGGTGACATCCCCACGCGCGACACGCGCCAGGTACTCGCGAGAGAAACGGTCGATGCGGGGCGTCGCGATCTTCTCCATCGCCGCCTGCGCGCTGCAACCGCCCAGGAGGAGGAGCGCGGCGAAGGCGAGGATGCGGACACGGCGGATGTGAAAGTGGGTCACGGGAATGGGTCGATGGGCGGAAGCGTAGGACACGGATGGCGGGAACTGCGAAAGACAAAGTGCGGCTGCGAGGGGCGTTTCACCAGCCCCGGCGCCGCCTCGCCGCGCTGTTCAGCGCCGCCGCGGACCCGGTGGCGCGTTGACGCGTCCGCCGCGGCCGGGGTAGCTTGCTGCCTCGCATCTACCGACGCCCGTAGCCGTTTCCCCGACCCGCTCCCGATGCCGCTCAGCCTTCCGCCCGGTGCACGCATCGCCATCGTGATGATGAGCGCGGTGGGCGATGCGGTGCACGTGCTGCCGGTGGTGAACGCGCTGAAGCGGCACGACCCCACGGTGCGCATCACCTGGCTACTGCAGCCGCTCCCGGCGTCGCTGGTGCGCGGGCATCCGGCGGTGGACGAGATCGTGGAGGTGGACCCCAACCGCGGCTGGCGCGGCTACCGCGACCTGCGCAACGCCATGCGCGGCCGCCGTTTCGACGTGGCGATCGACTTCCAGGTGGCGTTCAAGGCGGGGCTGGCCACGGCGCTGGTGCCCGCGCCGGTGAAGCTCGGGTTCGACCGGGCGCGGGCGCGCGATGCGAACTGGCTCTTCACCACGCACCGCATCCCCCCGCACCCGCCGCAGCACGTGGAGGCGCAGTACTTCGAGTTCCTGGCGGAGCTGGGCGTGGACCCCGAGCCGCCGGTGTGGAACCTGGGACCGTGGGACGCCGAGCGCGCGTGGCAGGCGGATTTCGTGGCCGGGATCGGTCGGCCGTACGCGGCGATCAACGTGGCTACCAGCAACCCGGACCGCGACTGGCTGCCGGGTAGATGGGCGGCGGTGGTCGACGCGCTGCACGAGCGGTACGGGCTCGCGTCCGTGCTGGTGGGCGGGCGCTCGGAGCGGGAGATGGAGGCGGAGGCGGCGATCCGCGGGGCGGCGAAGCACGCGCCGGCGAGCGCGCTGGGCAGCGGCTTCCGAAATCTGGTGGGCATCATCGACGGGGCGGCGCTGGTGCTGGCGCTGGACAGCGCGCCGCTGCACATCTCGGTCGCCACGGGCCGGCCGGTCATCTCGCTGATGAGCAACGCGGACCCGCGGCGCACGGGCCCCTTCCGCCGCTTCCACGACCTGATCGTGGACGCGTACCACGACCCCGGCGAGGTTGCGCCCGTGTCGATGAAGCGCCGGCCGGGCCGCATGGACCGCATCTCCGTGGACGACGTGCTGGCGAAGGTGGAGCTATGGAGCCGCGTGTACCGGACGGGCGGATGATCGAAGCGCGCCTGGACCGCGTCTGCATCGTCCTGCTCACGGCGGTGGGCGACGCGGTGCACGCGATGCCCGTCGTCACCGCACTCAAGCGGCGCAACCCCTTGATGCATCTGACGTGGGTGCTTCAGCCGGGCCCGGCGACGCTGGTCCGCGGGCATCCCGGAGTGGACGAGATCATCGAATTCGACCGCAAACGGGGCGTGCGCGCGTTCATGGACGTCCGGCGCGAGCTTGCAGGGCGCGAGTTCGACCTCGTCCTTTTGCTCCAGCCATACCTGAAGGCGGCGGTGATCGCGGGGTTCGCGAACGCGCCGGTGAAGCTGGGCTTCGACCGGGCGAGGGCGCGCGACCTGAGCTGGGCGTTCACCACGCACCGCATCCCCCCGCACGAACCGCAGCACACGCAGGACACCTACTTCGAGTTCCTGGGGGCGCTCGGCATCCCGCACGAGCCGGTTGTGTGGGACATCGGGCCGTGGGATGAGGAGCGGGCGCGGCAGCGCGAGTTCTTCGCGACGATCGATCGCCCGATCGTGCCGCTGGTGATCGGGACGAGCAAGCCGGAGAAGGACTGGGCGTCCGAGCGATGGGCGGCGGTGGCGGACGAGCTGCACGCGACGTTCGGGTTGCAGCCGATGCTGGTGGGCGGGCGATCGGAACGGGAGCTCGCGGCGGAGGCGGCGATCATGGCGAAGGCGGCGCACAAGCCGCTCTCCGCGCTGGGGAGCGGGCTGCGGCCGCTGGTGGGGATATTGGATGGAGCCGCGCTCGCCATCTCGCCAGACACGGGGCCGCTGCACATGTCGGTGGCGCTGGGGACGCCCACGGTGAGCCTGATGGGCTACACGAATCCCAAGCGCTTCGGCCCGTGGCGGCGCTTCCACGACCTGCTGATTGACGCTTACGGCGATCCCAGCGAGGACTATCCCGCATCCGCGCCGCACCGTCCGGGGCGGATGGATCGCATCTCGGTAGATGACGTGCTGGAGAAGGTCGCGCTGGCGCTGGAGCGCTACCCCAGGTCGCGGTCCAGCGGCCACGACGCGCCGTAGCCCGCCCGCAGCGCGGCCCACCCGTCCGCGCCGATCCCCGCCCCCAGCTTCCGCGCGGACCTGGCCAGCCGCAGCAGGTTCGCCGCCCGCCGCCTCCGCGGCACCCGCCCGCCGTAAATCCTCGCCCCATCGAAATCCAGCAGGTAGACCAAGGGAGACGAGCACCCCGGCTTCCCATCTCCCTCCCCTAGCCGTTCCGCTCCCGAGTCTCCGGCTACGGAAGAGTCGAGTCGCGCCGCTCCGCCGACATCGAAATTTTTTGGAGGCCCCCCCAATCCTCGTCCTCCGCCATTCGCCTCCTCCGATACGTCATTCGCAGGCCGCATCTCCCTGATCGCACGTCTGGAATCGTCCGAAGCGACCTCCGAAGCTGCATCGGCATCCGTCGGAGCAGCGTTCATCGACGGCCGCGCATCTCCTGTCATACCTGTGGATGGGGGGAGATGCGCGGAGGGCGAAGCCAGCGGTGTTGTTGCGTCTGCCGAACTACAGGCGGGGGAGACGACGAGAAGGTTGCGGAGATTGAGGTCGGGGTGGGCGACGCCGGCGGCGTGCATGCGGCAGATCTGGCGCCCGGCTTCGCGCAACATCTCCGTGCGCAGAGCTGCGTCGTGGACGTCGGCGAGCCAGCGTGCGGCTTCGGCGGATGCGGGGATGAGCGCGGTGGCGAGCGTGGCGCGGTAGCCGAGCCCCGCGCGACGCTCCGCGGCTGCGAGGACGACGGGGACGCGGACGCCGCCCGCGCGCGCACGCTCGGTCGCGCGAAGCTCGGCGAAGGCGCGGTGGCCCAGGAAGTACGTGGCGTGGTTGACGTGGCGGACGGCGCCCCCGCGGCGGTAGCCGCGTACGACGGCGCGCGTCCCGTCCGGCAGCGCGACGACCGGGTGCGCCTCGCGCCCGCCGCGGATGCGCTCGGGCGACGCGGGCTCGCCGGAGAGGCCGAGGACGTCTGCATGCGCCTCGAAGCCGCGGCGGACGAGCATGCGCGCGCCGCCGGCCTCAACAGGGACGAAGGCGGCGAGCGCCGGGTCTGCCAGCCAGGGTTTCCAATCCATCCGCGCAAGGTGGGCGCGCGGCGGTGCGGGTGTCAATCGCGGCGCCGGAAAGGTGAGTGCGGCTCAGCTCCGCGCGTTTGACCGAGCCTGTTGCGGAAGCTAACTTTGCACGCTATGCCTGCCGCCGCGAAGCGCCTCCTGTGGGTGGACGACGAGATCGACCTGCTGCGCCCGCACCTGCTGTTCATGCAGGGGCGGGGCTATCACGTGGACGCGGTCTCCAACGGCGACGACGCGCTGGAGCTGCTGCACCTGTCGCCGTACGACCTGATCCTGCTGGACGAGCAGATGCCCGGCCGGTCCGGCATGGAGGTCTTCGACGAGCTGCGCAAGCTGGACCCGCGCGTGCCCGTGGTCATGGTGACGAAGAGCGAGGAGGACCGCACCATGACCGAGGCCATAGGCCGGCGGGTGGCGGAGTACCTCGTGAAGCCCACGTCGCCGCGGCAGGTCCTCTCCGTCGTCACCCGGCTCCTGCAGGGCGAGCAGATTCAGCAGCAGCTCGTCGCCCGCGACTTCACGGTGCGCTTCCGCGACCTGAACGCGTTGAGGAGCGTGCCCCGCGGCTGGCGCGAGTGGGGCGAGAGCTACAGCGAACTGGTGGACTGGGAGCTGCGCCTGCGCGAGGCGGGCGAGACGGGGCTGCTGGCGTCGCTTGAGACGCTGCTGGACGACTTCCGGCGGGAGTTCTGCCACTTCGTGCGCGACAGCTACGGCGGCTGGGTCAACGGCGCGGCCGACCGTCCGCCGCTGTCGCCGGACGTGGTGCCGCAGTTCCTGCAGCCGCTGGCGGCCGACCACAAGTCCGTGCTGTTCGTGATCATCGACTGCCTGCGGCTGGACCAGTGGCGCGCCATCATGCCGCTGCTGGAGCCGTACGCGCAGATCGAGGAGGCGCTGTACTATAGCATCCTCCCCACGGCCACGCCGTTCAGCCGCAACGCCATCTTCAGCGGCATGTACCCGGACCAGCTCTCCGAGCGCGTGCCGGGCTGGTGGGGCTGGGAGGGCGAGGGGAGCCTGAACTCGTTCGAGGGCGAGCTGTTCCGCGAGCAGATCCACCGGCTGATGGGAACCACCCTGCCGGTGCACTACGAGAAGGTGTTCGACAGTGGCGACGGCGAGGCGGCGCTGCGGCGGCTGCCCAGCTACTTCGGGCAGCCGGGGGTGACGGGCATCGTCTTCAATTTCGTGGACATGCTCACGCACGGCCGCTCGGAGAGCGCGGTGCTGTGGGAGGTGGCGCGCGACAAGGAGGCGCTGCGGGCGCTCACCCGCCAGTGGTTCGAGCGGTCCGAGGCGCTGACCGCCATCCGCGAGGCGCTGAGCCGCGGCATCCCGGTGCTGTTCACGACCGACCACGGCTCCATCCACTGCCACCGGCCTGCCACGGTGTTCGCCAAGCGCGACACCACGCAGAACCTGCGCTACAAGTTCGGCGACGACCTGCGGGCCGAGGAGAAATCTCTCGCCTTCTCCACCAACGACGAGAGCGTGCTGCGCTTCCCCAAGGGCCGCGCGGCGACCAACTATCTCATCGCCCTGGAAGACGTCTTCTTCGTCTATCCCACCAAGCTGCGCCAGTACCAGGCGCGATACCGCGGCAGCTTCCTGCATGGCGGCGTGAGCCCGGAGGAGATGATCCTCCCGGTCGCGCTGCTCAGCCCGCGATGAAGCTCTACCTGCGCATCCTGCGCTTCGTGCGGCCCCACGCGGGGCTGTTCGGGCTGTCCGTCGCGGCCATGGTCGCCTTCTCGGCGCTGGACGCGGCGAGCTTCACGCTGCTCATCCCCTTCCTGAGCCTGCTCTTCCGCGGCGACAAGGCGGTGGCGGGCGCGGCGGACCTGTTCGGCGGGCGCGGCAACGTGGTCAAGCGCATGCTGGACGACGCGATGGGCGACATGGTGCGCCACTCGCCGCCCATGGTGGCCGTGCGCAACGTGGTGCTCACGCTGTTCGTGATCTTCCTGATCAAGAACGTGATCCTGTACGTCAAGGAATACACGATCTCGATGGTGGAGGGCCGCGTGACGCGCGACCTGCGCAACCAGACGTACTCGCACCTGCTGCACCTGGGCTTCCCGTTCTTCCAGCGCACGCGGGCGGGGCAGATCATCTCCCGCGTGACGGGCGACGTGGACCAGATGCGGATGGTGGTGACGAGCAACGTCTCCCGCCTCCTGTCCGAGGTGACGGAGGCGATCTTCGTCTTCGTCCTGCTCCTGCTGCTGTCGTGGAAGCTGACGCTGGTGGCGCTGATCGCGCTTCCGCCCATGCTGGGCTTCTGGGAGAAGCTGCGGAAGCGGCTGCGGCAGGGCGTGCTGCGCGTGCTGGACGCGGTGGGCGAGGTGGCGTCGCAGATCCAGGAGACGGTGAGCGGCATCCGCCTCGTGAAAGCATCGGGGGCGGAGCCGTGGGAGGAGGGGCGCTTCCGGGCGCTCACGCAGCGGCACTACAAGGCGCTCATCCGCAACGAGCGCTGGCGCAAGTTCTTCCCGCCCATGACGGAGATGATCACCGCCACGGCCATCCTGGCGCTGATCTGGTACGGCGTGTACCTGGTGCTGGACGAGAGGTCGCTGAGCGGGGCGGACCTCATCACCGTGCTGGTGCTGGCCGGCAAGCTGATGGCGCCGGTGAAGTTCATCGCCCAATTCCCGGCGGCGGTGCAGCCCGGCCTGGCCGCGGCGGAGCGCGTCTTCGAGCTGCTCGACGCGCCGGTGGAGATCACGGACCGGGCTGACGCGCTGCCGGTGGACGGCTTCCGCCGCGAGATCCGCTTCGAGGGCGTGGGGTTCGAGTACGCGCCCGGCGCGCCGGTGCTGGAGGATGTAGACCTCGTCATCCGTCCCGGGCAGGTGGTCGCGCTGGTGGGCCCCAGCGGGGCGGGGAAGAGCACGCTGGCGGACCTCATCCCCCGCTTCCACGACCCCACGAGCGGGCGCATCACGCTGGACGGCACGGACCTGCGCGACCTGAAGCTGGCGGAGCTGCGAGGCGTGCTGGGCATCGTGACGCAGGAGACCATCCTCTTCCACGACACCGTGCGCAACAACATCGCGTACGGGCTGCCGGACGCGACGCCGGAGCAGGTGGAGGCGGCGGCGCGCGCCGCGAACGCGCACGAGTTCATCGCGCAGATGCCGGCGGGCTACGAGACGGTGCTGGGGGAGAAGGGGACGCGCCTGTCCGGCGGCCAGCGCCAGCGCATCGCCATTGCCCGCGCGCTGCTACGGAACCCGCCGCTGCTCATCCTGGACGAGGCGACGAGCGCGCTGGACACCGAGAGCGAGCGGCTGGTGCAGCAGGCCATCGACGAGGTGATGCACGACCGCACGGTGCTCGTCATCGCCCACCGCTTCTCCACCGTGCGCCGAGCGGACGTGATCGTGGCGATGGAGGGCGGCCGCGTCGTGGAGCGTGGCACGCACGACGAGCTGCTGGCGCTGGACGGCCTGTACGCCCGCCTCTACCGCATCCAGTTCTCGACGACGGACGAGCCGGCGCTGCATTCGGCGGAGTAGCGCGCCGGCGGTGCCTGGCGGTTGAAACCGCGGCAACGACGGCGCAAAGTCCCCCTGCGGGGACTAACCCCAAAGCTTCGTCGCGGACGGAGCCTGGGAAACGCGAGGAAGCCCCAACCCTCTCCCGCTTGCGGGGGAGGGTGCGAGCCTAAGCGAGCGGGAGGGCGCATCGCCTCTCGCATCGAAACCCACATCAACACTGACGGATAGATGAACGTACCGCTGCTGGACCTGACGCTTCAGTACCGCGAGATCGCCGCGGAGATGGCCGCCGCGATGGCACCCGTGGTGGAGGAGCAGCGCTTCATCCTGGGCCCCGCGGTGGAGCGCTTCGAGCGCGAGATCGAGGCGTACCTGGGGGTGAAGCACGCCATCGGCTGCGCGAGCGGCACCGACGCGCTGCTGCTGGCCGTGCGCCCCTTCGGCGTGGACCACGGGACGGGGGCCGAGGTGGTGACGTCGCCGTTCACCTTCTTCGCCACGGCGGGCGCCATCCACAACGCCGGCGGCCGCCCCGTCTTCGCCGACATCCAACCCGACACCTTCAACCTGGACCCCGCCGCGGCCGACGAGGCGGTCACCGAGCGCACCCGCGTGGTGATGCCGGTGCACCTCTTCGGGCAGATGGCCGACATGGCGGCCTTCCGCGCCCTGGGCGACGCGCGCGGCGTGGCGATCGTCGAGGACGCGGCGCAGGCCATCGGTGCGCGGCAGAAGACCGTCGGGGGCGATTGGATCACCACGGGCACGCTGGGCGACGCGTGCACCTTCTCGTTCTTCCCCACCAAGAACCTGGGTGCATTCGGCGATGCGGGGATGATGGTGACGAACGACGCGGGCGTGGCCGAGCGGCTCATGCGCCTGCGCGTGCACGGCGGCCGGCAGATGTACCACCACGAGGAGGTGGGCTTCAACTCGCGCCTCGACGCCCTCCAGGCCGCCGTGCTCTCCGCCAAGCTTCCGCACCTCCGCGCGTGGAGCGACGGCCGCCGCGCGAACGCAGCATACTACGACCAGGCGCTCGCCGGGCTGGAAGGCCTCGTCACGCCGCCGGTGCGGCCGGAGAACGAGACCATCGTCAACCAGTACACCCTGCGCGTCACCGACGGGCGGCGCGACGAACTGGGCGCCTTCCTGCGCGAGCGCGGCGTGGGCAGCTCGGTCTACTACCCGGTGCCGCTGCACCTCCAGGAGTGCTTCTCGTACCTGGGCTACCGCGAAGGGCAGTTCCCCGAGAGCGAGAAGGCGTCGCGCGAGGTCATCTCCATCCCCGTCTTCCCGGAGCTGACGCAGGCGCAGACGGCGTTCGTGGCCGACACCATCCGCGAGTTCTTCGGCGGGCCGGCCGTGACCGCGCGGCCGTAGCGGCCGTGTACGTAGTCGCGCACAACGGCGCCGCGATCTTCGGCGGGGGCGAGAAGGGCACGGCGCTGCTGCTCCAGGGCTTGCAGCGCCGCGGCCACCGCGTCCTGATGCTGTGCCGCGACCGCGAGATGGCGGCGCGCATCGCCGACCTGTGCGCCATCCCCACCGGCGTCGCCCCCATCGGCGGCGACGCCATGCTCCCGCACGCCTTGCGCTTCGCGGCGACCCTGCGGCGGCATCGTCCCGACGCGCTGATCCTGACGACGTTCAAGAAGGTCACGCTCGCGGGGATCGGCGCACGGCTGGCGGGCGTGCCGCGCGTGGTGCAGCGCATCGTGCTGTCGACCGACGTGCCCCGCGGTGCGCGCTACCGCTTCGCCATGCGGCGGCTGGTGGACGCGGTGACGCTCAACGCGGCGGCCATGCGCGAGCCGTTCCTGGCCCGCGCGCCGGGGCTGGATCCGTCGCGCGTGGTCACGCTGTACGACGGCGTCGCGGTCCCGGAGATGACGGCTGAGCCCGGCGCCGTGCGCCGTTCGCTGAATCTGCCGGAGGGCGCGTTCGTGATCGGCGCCCTTTCGCGCATCGCGAAGCAGAAGCGGTTCGACCGGCTGATGGAGGCGCTGGCGATGCTGCCCACGCACGTGCACTGCGTGATCGCGGGCGAGGGCACGGGGGTGGATGCGCTCCGTGCGAAGGCCGCGGAGCTGGGCGTGGCGGACCGGCTGCACCTGCTCGGCTTCCGGCGCGACGTGGGCGACGTGCTGAGCGCGCTGGACCTCTTCGTCGTCAGCTCTGACAGCGAGGGCATGGCGAACGCGATGCTGGAGGCGATGTCGCTCGGCATCCCCGTCGTCAGCACGCCCGTGAGCGGCGCGGCCGAGGCGCTCGACGCCTTCGCCGACGGCACCGCGCCCGGGATCGTCACGGCGGAATTCGACGCTCGCTCGCTGGCGGAAGCGGTCTCGTCCGTCGCGGGAGATGCGGGGCGGCTGAGGGAGATGGGGGATGCGGCGCGGCGGCGGATCGCGGAGCGCTTCTCGTACGAGGCGTTCCTCGATCGATGGGAGGCGCTGCTGCTGCACGGGCCCGAGGCGCTGGGAGCCGTGCCGTGAAGGTCGTCATGCACGTCGACGGCAAGACGATGCGCGGCAACGAGCGCCAGTGCCTGCTGCTCGCCGTAGAGCTGATGCGGCGCGGGCACTCCGTCGCCGTCTCGCTGCTGGAAGACGGGCCGGTGCGCGACGCCTACCGAGCGGCGGGGGTAGAGACCGTCATCATCCGCCCCGGTGGCGATGCGGACCTGTGGAACGCGCTTCGCTTCGCCGCCTGGCTGCGCCGCGAGCGGGTGGACGCGGTGCTGCTCACGTCGTGGAAGCGGCTCTTCATCGCCGGGTGGGCGGCGAAGGTGGCGGGCGTGCCGCGCGTGGTGCTTCGCGTGGGCGGCATCCACCGCAAGAGGTCGCGCATCTCGCTCGCGCGGCAGCGGCTGGCGCTCACGCGCTGGATCGACGCCGTATACGTCAACTCGCGCGAGGTGGGCGAGTGGATCCGCGGCGCCTTCCCGCTGCGGCCCGGCGTGGTCGTGGAGGTGCCGAACGGCATCGTCCCCATCTCCCGTCCCGTGCCGGTGGCGCGGGCCTCGCTGGGTGGGCACGACGGAACGCTGCTGCTCGCGGCGGTCGGCGGGCTGGAGCCGCGGAAGGGCTTCGACCTGCTGATCCGGGCGCTCGCCTCGTCGGGCGTGGACGGCGTGCGGCTGGTGATCGTGGGGGAAGGCGCGGAGGGAGATGCGCTGCGGGCGCTGGCGGAGTCGCTGGGCGTGGCGGACCGCATCGCCTGGCTGGGGCAGCGCGACGACGTGCCGGCCGTGCTCGCCGCCTGCGACGCGTTCGTGCTCAGCAGCCGCAGCGAGGGGATGGCGGTGGCGATGCTGGAGGCAATGGCGCTGGAGGTGCCGGTCCTCGCGGCGGATGCGGGCGGCGTGCAGGAGGTCCTCGCGGCGCGCGACGACCGCGGACCCGCGGGCTGGATCGTCCGCTCGCGCGACGCGGACGCGCTGGCGGGCGGCCTGCGCGACCTCGCCGCCGCCCTCCGCCCCGACCCCGCCGAAGCCCGCCGCCGCGCCGCCGAAGCCCGGTGGCGCCTCGACCACTGGTTCACCGTCCAGCGCATGATGGACGGCGTGGAAGCCGTCCTTCGCGGGTGACGGTCGTCAACGACGGGCAGGCTCGATCAGAGGAGCGCCAGGATCTCCCCTGGTGCGCGGGCCGGAATCGGGGCTCCGCGGAAGTCCTTCTGGTTTCGCGTAGCCACGAAATCGGCACCGACGTTGAGCCCGGCCACGACCTGCACCGCGTCTTCGAAGTCCGGCAGCCCCATGCCCAGAGCCTGGAGGAAATCGCCGGTTTCGACCGGCGCGACTTTGACGATCCGGAGCAGGTCGGCGACGATCGCCGCCGCGCCGCTTCGTCCGCGCTCTTTCGCCGCGATGTAGTAGAGAGTGGTGACCGTGTGCCCGGCGACGAATCCCTTCGCACGTCCAGTGTCGATCGCGTCGAGGAGCTTCGCGGAGTCCTCCACCCACGGCGTTCGCCCGAGCGCAACGTCGAGTACGATGTTCGCGTCGACGAGAAGCCTCATCGGCCGTACTTCTCGTCTAGATAAGCGTAGTAGTCACGCTCGTCCGTTTGGCCCGCGGCGGCTCCCAGCAGCCGGCGCACGGTAGGCGAAAGCTCCTGCGCGTCGTCATCCACTCGGAGTTGGGCGAAATAGTCGCTCACCAGCCGGGAGAGGCTTGTCGAGTATCTTTTGCTGTAGCGCTCCGCATGTTCGAGCGCGTCGGCGTCGATGGAGAGGTTCTTGGTGACACGTCGCATAGTAGCTCCTTGGATCGTGCGCATCGTTCTTCAAGAAGTATGCGCATTGTAGGTCGGGCGTCAAGTGGCGCGTTGACCGCGGGAAACGTCGATCCACGGCCTCCGGGAATCTCCGACTCCACTCGGCCTATCATCCAATGAAGAGCACTCTGCGGGTCTTGGACACTCGCTCGCCTGGAGACGATTGAAGGCTCAGCACGATGGCGCGGACGATCCGCGGAACACGGGGGGGAACGCGATGGGCACGCTGCTGGAGGGCGTGCGCAGCGTGTGCGTCGTGCTGCTCACCGGGCTGGGCGACGTGGTGCACGGGCTGCCGCTGGTGAACGCGCTCAAGGACCACGACCCGTCGCTGCGCATCACGTGGGTGGTGGAGCCGATGCCATCCGGCGTGCTGGCGCCGCATCCGTCGGTGGACGAGGTGATCGTCTACGAGAAGAAGCGCGGCTGGCGTGGCGTGGTGGACCTGCGCCGCAAGCTCGCGGGCCGCCGCTTCGACCTGACGCTCAACCTCAACGTCTACTTCAAGAGCCTGTGGCCGACCGTCTTCTCCGGCGCGCCCAGGCGGCTGGGGTTCGAGCGGGGGCGGGCGATGGACGGCGTGTGGCTGGCCGCGAACCATCACCTCGCACCCGCGCCGCGGCGGCACACGCAGGACCTTTTCCTCGACTTCCTGGCGCCGCTCGGCGTCGCGCGGCCCGATCCGCTGGAGTGGCGCATCCCCATCACCGCAGACGAGCGGGAGGCGCAGTCGGCGTTCTTCGGCGCGCTGGACGGGCGGCCGCCGGTGGCGATCGTGCCCGCGACGGCGAACGCGAAGAAGGACTGGATGCCGGACCGCTGGGCGCAGGTCGTGGACGCGCTGGAGCACGACTTCGGCTACCGCGCGGTGCTGGTGGGCGGGCCCGGCGAGCGCGAGACGCGCACGGCCCGCGAGATCACGGAGCTGGCCAGCGCCAAGCCCGCATGGGGCATGGGCGACGGCATCCGCCGGCTGCTGTGGATGCTGGAAGGCAGCCGCATGGTCGTGGCGCCGGACACGGGGCCGGTGCACATCGCCCGCGCGTTCGGCGTGCCCGTCGTCGGCCTCTACGGCCATACGAACCCGTGGCGCGTGGGCCCGTACCGCGCCTTCCAGGACCTGTGGATCGACACGTACACCGAGCCGGGCGAGGCGCCGGACGCCAGCCGCTTCGACTCCAAGCTGGGGCGGATGGAGATGATCACCGTCCGCGACGTGCTGGACCGCGTGGAACTCGCCCGTGTCCGCTATCTCGCCGGCGCGGCGCACGGCTCCGCATCCGGCGGTTCCGCATCCCCCCGGACGGCGTCGCGCGCGCATGACGCTCGGTTGGACGGCTCCGCATCTCCCGAGTCCGCATCTACGTCCGATCCGGTGGATGGCGGGCCGGGCGAGGAGAAGGCCGGCCGATGAAGGTGGTGCTGAGCAACGCATCGGGGTCGTGGGGCGGGGTGACGAAGGTGACGGAGGTCCTGGCGAGGGGGCTGCTCGCGCGTGGCCACGACGTCGTCGTATTCTGCCGCCCCGCGTCGCCGCTCGAGGAGCGGATGCGGGGCGTGGTTCCGCTGGAGCCGGTGCTGAAGGGGATGGACCTGAGCCCCGTGGCGCTTGCCCGCGGCGCCGCCGCGCTCCGCCGCCACCGGCCCGACGCGGCGGTGATGCTGATGAAGAAGGACGTTCGCCTCACCGGGCCGGCCGCGCGGCTGCTGGGCATCCCCGTCGTGGTCCGCCACGCGAACGACCAGGCGCTGGAGGACAACGCGTACTTCCGCCTGCTGTACGGGACGATCCCCGCGCACCACGTCACCAACGCCCAGGCGACGCGCCGCACCGTCCTGGGCTCCGCACCATGGCTGCGGCCGGACGACGTCTCCGTCATCTACAACGGCATCGCCACGGCGCCGTTCGATGCGGCCGAGCCGGCGGACCTGGGCCTCCCGCCGGGTGCGGTGGCGATGGGGTTCGTGGGACGCTTCGACACGCACAAGGGCGTTCGCGACCTCGCCGCCGCCTGGCCCGCCGTGGCCGCCGCGCTGCCGGACGCGCACCTCGTCGTCACTGGAAAGGGGCCGCTGGAGGATGAGCTCCGCGCAACGTTGGCGGATGCGCCGCGCGTCCATTTCCTCGGCTACCGGAAGGATGTCCCCGCGGTGATGAAGGCGCTCGACGTGCTGGTGCTGCCGTCGTACACCGAGGGTGCGCCGAACGTGGTGCAGGAGGCGATGGCGGCGGGCAAGACGGTGATCGCATCCGCCGTGTCGGGGACGCCGGAGCTGGTGGACGACGGGGTCACGGGTGTGCTCTTCCCCGCGGGCAACCGCGATGCGCTCACGCGGGCGCTCCTCGCTGTCGGGGGCGACGCGGGGCTGCGGGCGCGCATGGGCGCCGCCGGCCGCGCACGCGTGGAGCGCGAGTTCACCATGGACGCCATGGTCGATGCGTACGAGTCGCTCCTCGGCCGCCTCGCATCCGCGAAGAAGCGCCGGTAGATCGGCATCTCCCGTATCTGCCGTCCCAATCGCATGGCTCATGCTTTCCAGCGTACTCCCGCCGAAAAGAGGCCTCACGCGGAGACGCGGAGGACGCGGAGAACAGCAGGAGAAGAGGGCTGTTCTCCGCGTCTTCGCGCCTCCGCGTGAGATGGGGTTTACCTGCGGACGGGCGTGT
>DASRQW010000542.1 GCA_035696245.1 Longimicrobiaceae bacterium
GGGCGCAGGCCATCAGTCCCGCGATCTCCTCGTGCGCGACCTGCACGAAGTCCACGGCACCCTCCGCGCGCCGCATTGCGCCCAGGATGCCGTTGATGCCGTCGCCGGGATAGCCGTAGATGCGGCGCACGCCCCAGCGCCCGAGCCGCTCGATCAGGAAGTCCGCGGTCGTCTTCTTCTCGCCCATCTCGCACCCCGCTTCCGGTCCGCACGCGCCCATCCCGGGCGGCGGCGCGCGGTCGCACGATCCGCGCCCTCGGGGGGCTCACGGTGCGGGCTCACCGCGCAGGCGCGCGGAGCCGTCGCACTCCGCGGACGGGGCGTGCGAGGACCGGCGGGACGCGCCGTCGGACGGCATCGACCGGCTTCGGAAGCGGTTTGGCCGGATGCGGAACGGGTGGACGCGGGACGGGAGATGTGGATCGGATGATCCGCATCTCCCGTCTGCTGTTTGGTGGATGTTGGGGGAAGGTGGCCCCCTCCCCCGGCCCCTCCCCCAAAACTGCCTGGGGGAGGGGAGTTTGGGTGTCGCGTCAGCGGGTCTTCAGGGGAGGGTGCAGGTGGAGAAGCCGGTGGTGGCGGCGGTGAGGGCGGTGCCACCGGCGGCGGGGTTGAGGGCGTCGACGTAGGCCTCGACGGCCGGGGAGTCGGTGACGGCCATGGCGTGGACGGCGAAGACGAAGGGCGCGGTGCGGCCGAGGGCGATGCCGGACGCGGTGCCGCTGCCCGCGCCGGTGTTGCCGGAGGCGCGGAGGCAGACGGAGGGGGCGCCGCCAGTCGCGCCGTCGTGCGCCACGACGATGCCGGAGACGTTCGCGCCCAGCGGGACGGCGACGACGTTGCCGATGACCTTGACGCGCAGGTCGGCCGCGCTGGCGCCGCCCGCCGCCACGTCGATGCCCGGCCCGCCGGTGGCGCTGACGTGGTTGGCGGAGACGTCGGCCGTGAGCTGCGGCGCGTCGGCGAGGGACGTGGCGGAGTCGGCGGCGAGGGCGATGCCGGGGCCGTTCGCGGCGATCACGGAGTTGCCGGTAACGCTCGCCGTGGCCGTGGCCCCGGCGCCGCGCACCTCCACGCGGATGCCGGCGCCCGCCACGTTGCCCACCGGCTCGGTGGGCGTGCCGTTGTCGTCGATCTTCCAGCCCGCCTGGCCCGCGCCGCGCAGCGTGGCCACGATGCCGTCGCCGCCGGTGAGGGCCGCCGGGCCGCTGCCGCCCACGGTGTTGCGCAGGACGGAGACCGCGTCGGTGGCGCTGCCGGGCGTGCCCCACGTGCCCGCCGGGCCGCCGGGGTTGCCGAAGCGCGTCTCGATGCCGGAGCCGGACGGGAAGCCGGTCACGGTGTTGTCCGAGATGCTCGCCCGAACGATGCCCGACACGCCGCCGGCCGAGCCGAAGCCCAGCAGCCGGATGCCCGAGCCGTGCGACGAAGCTGCGCCCGCGGCGCTCACCACGGAGTTGTCCGAGATGCCGGCCGAGGTGATGGTGCCGGAGTAGTTGGCGATGTCGATGCCGTGGATCCACGCGTTCGTGAGCGTGTTGCCGGTGATGACGACCGCGCCGGACAGGTTGCTCTGCGTGCCCGCGCCCGCCGCGCCGAAGCCGATGCTGGAGCCGTCGGCCCCGTGCGCCGTCCCGGAGCCGTCGATCAGCCCGGCGGTGAAGGTGAAGCCGGCCACGCCCGTGCCGCCCACGCCGCTGCCGCCGGTGGCGAGGATGCGGACGTGCGAGAACGACGGCGACGCGGTGTTCGACAGGGAGATGCCCGGCCCGGAGGTGTTCTGGATCGTCCCACCGGTGCAAGCGGAGGTGACGGTGATGCACGTCCCGCCATCTCCCGTGACCGTGAGCCCGCCCGCGGAGCCGGTGTTGGAGAGCACGATGCCGCTGGCCGCGCCGCTCGCCGAGACGCTGCGGAAGGTGAGCCCCGCGGCGCCGATGCTCACGCCCTGCACGTTCAGCGCGGTGCCGCCCACGGCGTGGATGTCGTTGTGCGCGCCGGTGACGGTGAGGGTGCCGCCGCCCACCGCGTTCAGGGCGATGCCCGACGAGGTGAGGTTCAGCGAGTCCGCGAACGAGACGGCGGTGCCGGAGTTGGACAGCAGGTTCACCGCGTTCGCGCTGAGCGTGCTGAGCACCACAGACGGGCCGGTGAAGCGCACCGCGCCGCCGGTGTTGAACGCCACGGTGATGCCGCCGTTGCCGTTGTTGGCCTTGAGCAGCGTGCCCGCGTAGGTGAAGTCCGGCGCGCTGCTGCGCACGGTCACGGCCTCGTTCACCGGGTGCGAGATGGACGTGCCCGCGCCGAAGGCGAAGGTCCCGCCGGACCCGTGGTCCACGTCGATGCCGGCGTCGCCGCCGTTCAGCGTGGTCGTGCCGTCGAAGTGGTACGCGCCGTCCGCGTTGTCGAACTGGAGCCCGTTCCCGTTCGTCGCGGAGAGCGTCCCCGTCTGGAACGTGAGCGTGCCCGTGTGCCCGCCGGTGACGCTCACCAGCGGCGCGTCGTTCGTCTGCGAGGCGCTTCCGTCGTACGTGAAGAGCGCGCTGCCCCCCGCGAAGTCGAACGCCGCGCCCGCGGAGCCGGTGACGGAGCCCGCGCTGATGCCCAGGTTGCCGCTGATGGCCGAGAGGCGGATGCCCGTGGTCGCGCTGCCCGCCGAGCTGGCAGACGAGAGCAGTCCGATGATCTCGCCGTCCGCCAGGTCGATGGCGGGGCCGCCGTTCGCGCTCACCGTCAGGTCGCCCCCGCCGATGGTCGCGTTGTTGAAGCTGCCGCCGACGATGCCCGCGCCGTTCGACGTCGTGATCGACAGGCCGCGGACGACGAGCGCCCCCGTGCCCGCGCCGAGCCTCACGGCCGAGCCGGCAGACGTGCGGCTGATGGTGGACGCGACGCCGGTGGATGCGAGCAGCGTCACGGGCGAGACGGTGAGGTGCGCGGAGCCGGAGAGCGTCCGCACGATGCTAGCGGGGATGCCCTGGCCGAGGAGCGCCTGCCCGGACTGGAGCGTGATCGAGTCGGTGAGCGCGCTCGCCGCGTTGAGGACGAGGATGCTGTCGCCCGCGGCGGACTGCGCTTCCGCCTGGGCGAGGGTGCCGAACGGGGTGGCCGCCCGCCCATCTCCCGACGCGCCTGCCTGGACGTACCACACGCGGTCCGGCACGCTGACGACGACGAGGCCGGTGCCGGTGCCGCCACGCGCGTCGGTGAGCGTGTAGGTGACGCTGTCAGTTCCCGTGAAGCCCGCGGCGCTCAGGTACGTGAGCCCGCCCGCAGCCGTGAACGTCGCGCTGCCGCCGTTCGCCGTCGCCTTCGTCTCCGCCGTGACGGCGAAGGCGTCGCCGTCCGCGTCTGCGTCGTTGCCCAGCAGGCCGGTGGCCGTGACGGTCACGTTGCCGACGGCGGTGAGGTCGTCTTCCCCGCCCGCCGGCAGCGTGTTGCCGAAGCCGGTGAAGGTGGTGGATGCGGCGCCCGAGGTGACGGTGAGCGTGTTCGCCCCCGCGCCCAGGATCCAGCTCCCCACCGTCGCCACGCCGGACGCGTCGGACGTCTGCGTCCCGCCCGTGACGCTCCCGCCGGGGGTGAGGGTGGAGAAGACGACGCTGGCGCCGGAGACCGGGTTGCCGTGCACGTCCTCCACCCGAACGCTGGGCGCGATCGCCGCTGGATCGCCCGCGGTAACAGCGGCGCCGTCGCCCGCCAGCCTGACCAGCGTGGCCGGGCCGGCGGCGGTGAACGTGACCGTCGCCGTGTCGCCGATGTCGGTGCCGTTCAGCGTGCCGGAGACGAGCACGGGGCCGAACACGGTGTGCTTCAGATACGCGGTGTACGTCCCGTCCGCGTTGTCCGTGACGGGAGAGAGCGTGCCCGCGGTGGACGAGAGGACGACCGCGGCGCCGCCGGTGGTGATGGCGAACCCGCCCGCGCTCTTCACCTGCACCGTGAGGAGCGCGCTGTCCCCCGCGGCGACGGTGGCCGGGGCGGGCGTGATGGTCGTCGTCGCGGCGGAGGCGGTGCGGACCACGATGATCGCGTGGCCGGAGCGGGTGCCCGCGGTCGCGGTGACGGTGTCCACGCCGTCGCCCGTGGCCGTGACGAGGCCGGCCGCATCCACCGTCGCGACGGCGGAGCTGGAGGTCGTCCACGTGATCGTCTCGCCGGAGATGACGGTGCCGGTCGCGGTGCGGACCACGCCAGAGAGCTGCACGGTGCCGCCCGCGCTGAGCGTGTCGGCGGCGGGGGTCACGTCCACGTAGCCCTGCGGGAACTGCACGGCGGCGGCGACGAGCACCTTGAAGGTGAAGCTCGTGGCCCCCGGTCCCACCTCGAACTGCCACGTCTTCGCGGCAGACGTCTGGTTGTGCGCCAGCACCTGCGGATACTCGAAGTACGGCTGCGGCGAGCCGCTGGTGTAGATCTTCGCGCCGTCGGCGTTGTGCACGTCCACTAGGCCGGTGGGAATGCCCACTGGACCCAGGAAGAAGAAGACGCGCACCTTGTCGGCATCCAGCGTGACGCCGTCGGTCGTCCCCAGCGGCTGCGCGATGAGGTTCTTCACCGTCACGTCGGTGCTGAAGATGCCGGTGCCCGCGTTGAAGCTGGTGTTGGTGTTCGCCAGCAGCACGTTGGTCCCCTGCCCGCCGATGATCAGGTGGTCCGCCCCGCCCGCGTCCGCCGTCTCGGGCACGCACGACACGCTGGGGGCCGCCACGTCCGCCGTGCAGACCAGGCGCTGGATGCCGCCGGGCGCCCCTCCGCCGCTGCCCGTGCCGCCCACCGCCTTGCCAACCGCGTACTGCGACATGTCGCGCCCCGCCGCGTAGCCGGCGATCACCAGCGCGTCCATGGCGGTCACGCGGCCGTTGCCGTCCACGTCCGCCACGGGCAGGCTGTACCCGGCCGGCAGCTCCTTCCCGACCACGCGGGCGATGACCGCCAGCGCGTCGAGCAGCGTCACCTGGCCGTCGCCGTTCACGTCGCCCCACAGCGCCGGGGCGGCGTTCGCCGGCGCGGCGGGCGGGGGAGCGGCGGGCGCGGCGGTCTGCGCGGCGGCGGGGAGCGCGAGGGCGGCGAGCGCCGGGAGCAGGGTCGCGAGGCGGGCGAAAGCGCTGCGGTGCATGTTCGGCGGCGGGTGCGGGAGATGGAGTGCCGCGGGGCGCGGCGGAGAGCCGGCCCCGTTGTTCGCGCGGCTAGTGTCCTGACGTGGCGAAGAAGGGCGCGCCCGGCGCCACCTGGGCCGTGAGGTCGGCCAGGTCGCCGGCGCCCACCACCTCCTCCACCTTCACCCCGAACGCGCCTCGCCCGAAGTCCCCGTGCGTGGTGAAGCGCATGGCCAGCACGGGCACGTCGCCCACGCCGTCCACCGCGGCGCCCGCGAAGCGCACGTGGCCGGGCGACGCCTCGTTCGTCGCGCCGATGATCCCCGGCGGCAGGTCGGTGTGGTCCAGCGTCAGGAGATGCGGATCGTACGTGAGCTCGCCCTGGTAGCTGGCGAGCGACGGCGACGTCTGCACGCGCTTCAGGTAGAGCTCCACCTGCGCCGCGCCGCCCGTGCGGCTCGCGACGGAGACCAGCGGGTAGATGCCGCGCGCCAGGCCGGCGGGCAGCCCGTCGCCGCCGCGCACGGGGGCGGTGGCGTCCTGGCACGCCGCGGCCAGCACGACCGCACTGCCGATGAGGAGCGCGCGGGCGAGGCTTCGCGGGCGGGAGCGGGTCATGGGGGCCTTCCACGGATCGCGGGTGGGGTGGAGCGCCGGCCCCGGCAGACGGCCGGGCGGCAGGCAGCCGGTCGTGCCTGGCGACGGTCGCGTGCGTTCTCAGGTGGGGCGCGAGCGCGGGACCGAGCGGCCGGGAGAAGGCCGCATCAAGGAGACGCGCGGCGGAAGTCGCGTGCCTCCGCCCGTTTCCGCGCACCGCCATGCGATTCCGCGCATGCGTGCGCTGGAAGCTGTGGCGGGTCCGCAACGATCTGCGTGTTCCCGGTGCTGTAACTCCGCAACGGTTCGCCGGTTTCCCACCTGATGTTTTCCGCCCGCGCGGAAATGGCGCAAAGAGCGTCCGTAAATGGAGATGCGCCGCGTTTGCACGGCCCGGCGATGCGCGCGGGAGGGGCGGATCGGACCGACAGCGACCGTGCGGGGGATTCGGTGCAGCGGATGGATGGTGGGTTGGGCGAGGGAGGGTGCCCCCTCCCCCAGCCCCTCCCCCAAAACTGCCTGGGGGAGGGGAGCTAGACCACGGTGATGGTGAGGTTTACGCGCGATGCGGGCCTCGGGTTGGGAGGCGTTCGCGGAACGGCGGCGCGGATCGCGATCATATCGAATGCACACCGACTACGGCGGAGAAGGAATTCTTCTCGCGCTAAACCCTTCCCCTACAAGCAGTTCTCCCCTCTCCCGCTTGCGGGGGAGGGGCCGGGGGAGGGGGCACCCTTCCGCAGCGAAACATCTACCGAAACGCGCCGTTCGCCCGCGTTTCCGAATACGAAGCGGGGCGGACGATGCCGATCCCCCGGCATCTCCCGCCCCGCATCTACCGAATCCACCCAGCTAACGACCCGTCCCGCGACCTCCGGCGTCAAGCATCGGCGGCCGGGGGGATGTTGTGGTTGGTGCGGAAGAGGTTGCCGGGGTCGTAGCGGCGCTTCACCTCCATGAGGCGGGGATAGTTCACGCCGTACGCGGCCGCCACGCGGTCGCCCTCGTCTTCGGTGAGGAAGTTCATGTACGCGCCACCGGTGGCGAACGGCGCGGAGTTCCGGAACAGCTCGCGCGCCCAGCCGATGCAGGCGCCGTCCGCCGCCGGGTCTTCCCAGCGCCCGTGCACGTTCATCACGAACTGCGCGTCGCGGTGCGCGTACGCGGTGGCGCGCGCGGGCACCCGGCTGGCCGCGCCGCCCAGCAGCGCGAAGGCGATCTCGGTCTGCGGGTCGGGGATGCGGCGCGCGGCGTCCACCAGCACGTCGATGAGGCCGTCGCTCAGCTCGGCGAAGTCGTGCGACTTCCAGTAGTTGCGCATGCCCGGCGTGAGCAGCGGGTCCAGCACCGTCTGCCACGCGGTGTACTGCGTGGGCCCCACCACGTCCGCGATGGGGTCGCCGAACGCGCGCAGCGGGCGGGACAGCGCCTCGCCGTCCTTGACCGGGCCGGCGTAGCACATGGCGAGCGCCAGGATCTCGCGGCCGTGCCACTCGGGCGCCAGGAAGGGCAGCGGCGGCGCCTTGCGCATCACGAACCAGCACACCAGCTCCTCCGGCGCGTCCTTGATGAAATCGCGGTAGAAGCGCAGCACGGCGGGCGCCTCGGCCAGCGGGTGGATCACCAGGCCGGCCAGCACCTCGGGCCCCACCGGGTGCAGGCGGAACTCGAACGAGGTGACCACGCC
>DASRQW010000543.1 GCA_035696245.1 Longimicrobiaceae bacterium
AATACGCTGTTGCGCATCTTGTTGTCGCCGCATGCAGTACCGCCCGCCGTCTCTGCGCGGGCGTCGGTTCCGCGGGGGATTTCCTCCTCCGCATCCCATTCCTTTCCTGGAGGCTACATGCAAGGCAAGGCAGTCATTCTCGGCGCCGTCGCGCTGCTGGCGCTGTCGGCGTGCGACGGCGCACGCCAGCAGAGCGCGATCACGGCGTCGAAGCCCAAGCTGGCGCTGGGCACGCCGGACCTGGTGGGTATGCCGGACCTGGTGGTGGACGCCGGCAAGCTGGCCAGCTCGTGGGTCATCTCCCACGAGACGCTGCTCTCCAACACGTGCAGCGTGATCGAGGGCGACGTGCCCTCGGGCGATCACCTGCTGCTTCGCTTCACGGTGACCACGCCCAACATCGGCGACGCCGACGTGGCGATCGGCGACCCGCGCACGCACATCGACCCGAACGGCGACGGCAACTACAACGACAGCGACGGCACGTACGAGTTCGCGCCGTGCCACCACCACTTCCACTTCCGCAACTACGCCAAGTACGAGATGTTCCCCGTGCTCGCCAACGGCACGCTGGGCACCTCGGTGAAGGCGCGGAAGCGCGGCTTCTGCATGATCGACACGACGCCGTTCTCGGCAGACTCGCCGCCCAAGCAGCGTGTGTACGTGAGCTGCGGCACCCCGGAGTCGGCCGGCAACCAGGGCATCTCGGTGGGCTACGCGGACACCTACGTGAAGGCGCTGGGCGGGCAGTACTTCGTGCTCGACGATCCGGCCGAGCCGGTGCCCGCGGGCCGCTACGTGCTGCGCATCACGGTGAACCCGCCGTTCGCGCACGTGACGGGGCAGCCCTGCCCGGTGCTGGACCCCGTCGGCATGTGCCACAACTTCGCCGAGGCGAGCTACACCAACAACGTGGGCCAGATCACCATCGACGTCCCGGCCCGCACGGGCAAGACCGGCGGCGCGATGAAGACGGCCACCGACTATTCCGACGACGAGAACCGTCCGACCACCTGATCGCTGGCGGCGGATGAACGGCGAAGGGGGCGCGGACGGTTCCGCGCCCCCTTCGTTCGTCGTGCACCACCGGCACATCCGCGGTGCGCCACTTGCTGGCTTCCCGGCACGATGTGACGGCTGTCACGCGAGCGACCAACGGCGGGAGGCGAGATGGTGCACGAGCGGGAGGACACGAAGCACGGCGAGGTGAACCCGGCGGCGCGCAAGGACGCACCGCACGGCGTCGACGATGCGGCGGGGAGCGGCCCCGTCCCCGCCGCGACGGACCCGTCCGCCGAGCCGGAGGTGAAGCCGGTGCAGGGCAAGACGCTCAACCCGCGCAACAGCGGCGGCATCGCGGAGTAGACGGGCCGCCTCACATCGTCCGCCCCAGCCAGCCGTGACTGCGCGATGGGCCGGATCGGACGGTGCGGCCGTGGCAAGGATGCGCATCCCATCTACCGAAAACGACGAGCCCTCCGGATATGATCTCGCGGAGGGCTCGCCGTTTTCACGCCTGCCGGTCTACATCTCCCCAGGCGCTTACAGGTGCGTCTCGATCCAGTTGGACATGAGCGTGTAGAGGTGCATGCTGGTGCCGCCGCCGGAGATGGAGTGGTTCCGGCTGGGGTACGCCATGAGCTGGAACTGCTTGCCCGACATCTCCAGCGCGTTGGCCAGCTTGAGGCTGTTTTGGAAGTGCACGTTGTCGTCGCCCGTGCCGTGGATGACGAGCAGGTCGCCCTTGAGGCTGGGCGCGAGCACCGCCGGCGCGTTGTCGGCGTAGCCGCGCGGGTTCTCCAGCGGCGTCCGCATGTAGCGCTCGGTGTAGATGGAGTCGTACAGGTCCCAGTCGGTCACCGGCGCCACGGCGATGCCGGCCTTGAACGGGCTGCCCGGCCGCATCATCGTCAGCGACGTCATGTAGCCGCCGTAGCTCCAGCCCCAGATGCCCAGGCGCGAGCCGTCCACGTACGGCAGCGTGGCCAGGTAGTTGGCCGCGGCGATCTGGTCGGCCGTCTCGGTGCGGCCCAGGTTGAGGTACACGGCGTGCTTGAACGCCGCGCCGCGCCCGCCGGTGCCGCGGTTGTCCACGCTCACCACGATGTAGCCGTGCTGCGCCAGCATCTGGTGGTACAGGTAGCGCGTGCCGCCCCACGCGTCCGTCACCTGCTGCGAGCCGGGGCCGCCGTAGACGTAGATGAGCACCGGGTACTTCTTCGCCGGGTCGAAGTTCGCCGGCTTCATCATCGACCCGTTCAGCTCCACCCCATCCGGCGTGCGGAAGCTGAACCACTCGGGCTTCTTCACGTCCAGCGCGGCGAGCGTGGCGTTCGCGCGGGCGTTGTCCACCAGCGTGCGCACCGCGGCGCCGTCGGTGGCGTGCAGCGTGGTGGTGGGTGCCACGCCGGCCTGCGAGAAGACGTCCAGGTAGAAGGGCGAGCCGGGGCTCAGCTCCATGCGGTGCGTGCCGGGCTCGGCGCTCAGGCGCTGGAAGCCGCTGCCGTCCAGCTTCACGCGGTACAGCTGCCGCTCGCGCGGTCCGCGCTCCGTCGCCGCGAAGTAGACGTAGCCCGCGGCCTCGTCCACGCCGTACACCGCCGTCACGTCCCACGCGCCCTTGGTGAGCTGCTTGGCCAGCGAGCCATCGCGGTTGTACAGGTAGAGGTGGTTGTAGCCGTCGCGCTCGCTGCTCCACAGCATCTGCCGGCCGCCGTGCACGAACGTCATGTCGTCGTCCACCTCCACCCACGCGCTGTCCGCGTCGGTGAAGAGCGGGCGGGTGGTGCCGGTGCGCGCGTCGGCCAGCAGCACGTCCAGCCGGTTCTGGTGGCGGTTCAGGCGCTGCACCACGATCTCCGTGGGCGACGCGGCCCACTCCATCCGGGCCAGGTACGCCTCGCGGTCGTTCCCCGTGTCGATCCAGGTGGTCGCCCCGCCGGTGACGGGGACGACGCCGACCTTCACCAGCGGGTTGGGCGTGCCCGGCTTGGGGTAGCGAAGACGGGTGACGGTGTTGTAGACGCCGGACGTGTCGGTGACCAGGTTGAAGATGCCCACCGGCGCGTCGTCCAGCCGCCAGAAGGCGATGCGCTGCCCGTCCGGGCTCCACCGCCAGCCGTCGCGCAGGTCCAGCTCTTCCTCGTAGACCCAGTCGAACGTGCCGTTGGTGACCGTCTCGCTGCCGTCGTTCGTGAGGCGTGTCTCGCGGCCGGTGGCGAGGTCCGCGACCCACAGGTCGTTGTCGCGCACGAAGCCCACCTTCGTCCCGTCTGGCGAGAACTTGGCGAACTGCTGCCAGCCCTTCGCGCTGGAGACGGGCGTCAGCCGCCCGCTGGCCACGTCGAGCACGTAGTACAGGCCCTTGGTGTTCTCGCGCCAGACCTGCTGCGAGTTGCTGTAGATGAGCAGCTTCCGCTCGTCGGCCGACCACTGGTAGCCCTCGATGCCGATGGGCTGCGTGCCGCCCGCGGGCACCAGGCGCGCCCCTTCCACCAGGAGCGTGCGCGTGCCGGTGCGGGCGTCCTCGGCCGTGAGGTCGGTGGTGCCGCCCGCCGCGGCGGAGACGAAGGTGAACCGGCGGCCGTCCTTCATCCACTTCACCGCCGGAAGGCTGGCGGTGCGGAAGTCGCCGCTCCCGAAGATGCGCTGCACGCTCAGCCGCCCCGGCGACACGGGCTGCGAGGTGTTCGCCGCCTGCTGCACCTGCGCGGCGGCGGGAAGCGCGGGCGCCAGCGACGCCAGCGCGAGTGACAGCCCGGCGACGGCCGAGCGAGCCCGGATCTGCATGCGGTCCCTTGTTCGGTAGATTGGATCACGCGCCGCGCTCGCTGGAGGAGCATGGCGGGTTGCTGTAGAGATGCGTGACAGTATGCCGCAGTTGTACGGCGGCGCGCCAGTCTGGTTCCCGTCTCGGAGGGAGGCTGACGGCCGGCGGGCGACTGAAGTCGCGGCAACAAAAGCGCAAAGTCCCCCTGCGGGGACAAACCGCGAGGCGGCGCGCATCTCCCATCATCCCATCCGGAATTGTCGTCCGCGCGGTGCGGGCGGGATGCGGTTCGTCGACGCCTGGCATCGGTCGCTTCCCGCAGGTTGGCTTCCGCGGAGCGGGCCCGTATCTTCGGGTGAATCCCCTGCCGTACATCTTCCGATTTCCTGCCTTTCACACCCTCGCCCGGACGCGCGCCGTGAGCCAGACATCTCCCGTGGTGGACTACGAGCAGCAGCGTGCGGACGGACCGGCGGGCGCGGGGCTGGACCGCCTGCCGCGGCGTCTGGGCGTGTGGAGCGCGGCGGCCATCCTGGTGGGCAGCACCATCGGCAGCGGCATCTTCCGGGTGCCGGGCGCGGTGGCGGAGCGCGTAGGCACCGTCGGCGCGGTGACGATGCTGTGGACACTGGGCGCGCTGGTGGCGCTCTTCGGCGCGCTCACGGTGGCGGAGCTGGCGGGGATGTTCCCGCGATCCGGCGGCGTGTACGTCTTCATCCGCGAAGGGTTCGGGCCGCTGCCCGCGTTCCTGTTCGGGTGGACGGAGCTACTGGTGATCCGCCCCTCGGCCATCGGCGCCATCGCGGTGCTGTTCGCGGAGTACACCGCGCGCCTCTTCGGCTGGGGCGACCCGTCGGTGCGGTGGATCGCGGCCGGTGCGATCGTGCTGGTGGGGCTCGCGAACATCCGCTCGGTGCGCTGGGGCGCGGTGGTGCAGAACGTGAGCACGGCGGCCAAGTCGCTGGCGCTGCTGGGCCTGGCGCTGGTCGGCTTCCTCTTCGGCCACGCGGGCGAGGGCGCGCTGTCGCAGCCGGTGTCGTGGGCGCCGCTGTCGTGGGGCGGCTTCGGCCTGGCGCTCGTCTCGGTGATGTGGGCGTACGACGGATGGGCCGACCTGACCTTCATGTCCGGCGAGGTGAAGGACCCGGACCGCACGCTGCCGCGCGCGCTGCTGGGCGGGGTCGCGGCGGTGGTCGCCATCTACCTGGCGGTGAACGCCGTGTACCTCTACCTGCTGCCGTTGCCGGTGATGGCCGCCTCCAAGCTCGTCGCGGCCGACGCGGCGCAGCGCATCTTCGGCGCGGTGGGCTCCGCCGTCGTCTCGGCGATGGTGATGATGAGCGCGTTCGGCGCGCTGAACGGGTCGATGATGACCGGGCCGCGTATCTTCTACGCGATGGCCGAGGACGGGCTCTTCTTCCGCCCCATCGCCGCCGTGCACCGCCGCTTCCACACGCCGTACGCGGCGATCCTGCTCGCGACGGCGCTGGGCGTGGGCTACGTCTCCTTCCGCAGCTTCGAGGAGCTGGCGGACAGCTTCATCCTGGGCATCTGGCCGTTCTACGCGCTGGCCGTGGCCGCCGTCTTCATCCTCCGCGCGCGCCGTCCGGACCTGCCGCGCCCGTACCGCACCACGGCGTACCCGCTGCCGCCGCTCGTCTTCCTGCTCGCCTCCGTCGCCATGCTGGTGAACGCAGCCGTTCAGGAGCCGCGTCCGGCCGCCGTCGGCGCCGGCCTCATCCTCCTCGGCATCCCCGTCTACTACATCTGGCAGATGATCAAGAGTCGTGACGGGGCGCGGCCGGCGACCTGAT
>DASRQW010000544.1 GCA_035696245.1 Longimicrobiaceae bacterium
CGCCTCCATGCGGATCACCTGCCGCGCCCGTGCCAGCATCGCCTCGCCCGTCAGCGCGACGCCGTCGTCCGGAAATGCATCCGCCGAGGCCACTTCATCGGCCGAGATCGCATCGGGAGATGCAGATCCGCCGATGGAGCCCGTCGCTCCCGCATCTCCCGAGAACGGCGGTACGACGGGAGATGCGGAGCCGCCCAACGCTCCACGCGTCGCCGGAGATCCCGCCGCATCCGCGTCGTCCGACCGCTTGTCGGCCGGCTTGGGAGACGCGGCCGGACCGGCGGGCTTCGGAACGGATGAGCCCGACTGGCGGGTCGCTTCGATGGAGCGGAGGTTCTCGGACCGAACTTCGGCGCGGAGGAGGTCGCGCGGGCTCTCGGCCGGAGGACCGTCTCCGGACGGACGCTCGGGCGGCGCGTGGCTCGTCACAGGCCCGCCTCGCGGTCGGCCACGTACGCCTCCACGCGTGTGGCCCACTCGCCGCGCGCGCCCAGCAGCGCCTCGGCGAACTCGCGCACCGCGCCGCGCCCGCCGTGCGCCCGCGCCCGCCAGACCGCCGACGCCCGCGCATCCGGCGTCGCGTTGCCGACCACCGCGGGAAGGCCCACGCGGCGCAGGATCGCCAGGTCCGGCAGGTCGTCGCCCACGAACGCCGTCTCGTCCCACCCGATCCCCAGCCGCTCCAGCATGCCGGTGACGATGCGGAGCTTGGCAGCCGTCGCGTCCTGGTGCACCTCGTCGATGCCCAGCTCCGCCGCCCGCAGCGCCACCGAACGAGACTCGCGCCCGGTCACGATGGAGACGGCGATGCCGGCTTCCTGGATCATGCGGATGCCAAGCCCATCCTGGATGTCGTAGCGCTTCAGCTCCACGCGCTCGCCCGCGTCGGTCGCGCCCAGGTAGATGCCGCCATCCGTGAGCACGCCGTCCACGTCCAGCACCACGAGGCGGATGCGGCGGGCCAGTTCCGGCGGGATCGTCTCCGTCATGCGCTCAGAGCCCGTTCGCGCGGTTCAGGCCCAGCGCCGCCCGCAGCGCGAGCACCTCTTCCAGCAGCGGCCGCATCCGCTCCAGCGGCAGCATGTTGGTGGAGTCCGACGGCGCCGTCTCCGGCCGCGGGTGCGTCTCCAGGAAGAGCGCATCGGCCCCGGCAGCGACGGCCGCGCGGACCAGGTGGGGGATGAAGCGCGGCTCCCCGCCGCTGATCCCCTGCCCCTCGCCCGGGCGCTGCACCGAGTGCGTGCCGTCGAACACGGTGGGCGCGTCGCACGCCTCGCGCATCTGCACGAAGGTGCGCATGTCCACCACCAGGTTGCCGTAGCCGAAGAAGGTGCCGCGCTCGGTCAGCGCGAGGCCGGCCGCACCCGCGCCGCGAACCTTGGCCGCCGCGCCGCGCATCTCCAGCGGTCCCATCCACTGGCCCTTCTTCACGTTCACCGGCCGCCCCGTCGCGCCCGCGGCGACGAGAAGGTCCGTCTGCCGGCAGAGGAAGGCGGGGATCTGGAGCACGTCGGCCACCTGCGCCACGGCCGCGCACTGCTCCGGCGCGTGCACGTCGGTGATGATCGGCATGCCGGTCGCCGCCTTCACGCGCGCCAGCTTCTCCAGCCCCTCGTCCAGCCCCGGCCCGCGCGGCGACCCGGCGGAGCTGCGGTTGGCCTTGTCGAACGACGCCTTGTAGATGATGGGCAGGTGCAGCAGCTCGCCCAGCTTCGCCAGCGCCTCCGCGATCCCCACGTTCAGCGCCTCGTCCTCCAGCACGCACGGCCCGGCGATCAGGAAGAACGGCCCGCCCACGCGGAACAGGCTCGCCATGTCGTCAGCGGATGCGGAGGACGGAGCACCTTCTGTCGACGACACACCGTCCGCGTGGCGGAACACTGGCTCCGTCCCGTCCGGCAGCCTGTTCTCGAACCCGACCGTCCGCACCTCGCCATCCTGCACCTTGGCCGCCGGTGGCGCGGACTGCGCTGGCGACGGAGCGGCACCGACGAACGGCGCGGCAGGCGTGGACGACGGAGCGGCCTCGGACGACAGCGCCTCGCGCACGGCGGCGCGCGGATCGGCGTCGCTCACGCGCTGACCTCCGCCATCTCGCCTGTCTCTTTCGACGTCTCGTCCTGCGCCTGCGAGTCGCGGCGCACGAGGGCGGCGGCGACGAACGAGGCGAAGAGCGGGTGCGGCTGGTCCGGGCGGCTCTTCAGCTCCGGGTGCGCCTGCGTGGCCACGAAGTACGGATGGCTGGGGATCTCGATCATCTCCACCAGGTTTCCGTCGGGCGAGAGGCCGCTGAGCGCCACGCCGTTCTCGGTCAGCACCTCGCGGTAGGCGTTGTTCACCTCGTAGCGGTGCCGGTGGCGCTCGCTGATCTCGGTGTCGCCGTAGATCTCGGCCGCGCGCGAGCCGGGCTTCAGGCGCGCCGTGTAGGCGCCCAGGCGCATGGTGCCGCCCAGGTCCGTCACCTGGCGCTGCGAATCCATCAGGCAGATCACCGGGTCGGTCGTGTCGCGCTCCCACTCGGCCGAGTGCGCCTCCTGCAGGCCGCACACCGAGCGCGCGAACTCGATCACCGCCGTCTGCATCCCCAGGCACACGCCGAAGAACGGCAGCCCGTTCTCGCGCGACCAGCGGATGGCCGAGAGCATCCCCTCCACCCCGCGCACCCCGAAGCCGCCGGGGATGAGCAGGCCGTGGTACGCCGCCAGCTTGTCCGCGCACTGCCCGTTCTCGAAATCTTCCGACGACAGCCAGTCGATCTGCACCTTGGCGTCGTTGGCGATGCCGCCGTGGATCAGCGCCTCCTGCACCGACTTGTACGAGTCGACCAGCGCCACGTACTTGCCCACGACGGCGATGCGGACGGCGCCGTTCTGCGGGCTCTTCACGCGGTCCACCAGCGCCTTCCACTCCGCCAGGTCGGGCTTGGGCACGTTCAGCCCCAGCTTGGCGCAGACCTGCTCGTCCAGCCGCTGGCGCGCGTAGTCCAGCGGCACCTCGTAGATGGTGCTGGCGTCGCGGGCCTCGATCACGCTGGCCACGTCCACGTTGGTGAAGAGCGCGATCTTGCGGCGCATCTCCGGCGCGATGGGGTGCTCGCTGCGGCAGATGAGGATGTCCGGCTGGATCCCGATCTCCATCAGCTCGCGCACCGAGTGCTGCGTGGGCTTCGTCTTCAGCTCGCCCGCCGCGGCGATGTACGGGATGAGCGTGAGGTGGATGAACAGCGTGTGCTCGCGCCCCACCTCCTGCCGGTACTGGCGGATGGCCTCCAGGAACGGCAGCGACTCGATGTCGCCCACCGTGCCGCCGATCTCGGTGATCACCACGTCGTGGTTGGGCGCCAGCCGGCGGATGGCGCCCTTGATGGCGTCGGTGATGTGGGGGATGACCTGCACCGTGGCGCCCAGGTACTCGCCGCGCCGCTCGCGCGTGATCACGTCCTGGTAGATGCGGCCCGTGGTGATGCTGTTCGCCTGGCTGAGCGACTCGCCCACGAAGCGCTCGTAGTGGCCCAGGTCCAGGTCGGTCTCCGCGCCGTCGTCGGTCACGAAGACCTCGCCGTGCTGGAAGGGCGACAGCGTGCCCGGGTCCACGTTGATGTACGGGTCGAACTTCTGGATCGTCACGCGCAGGCCGCGCTCCACCAGCAGGCGCCCGATGGACGCCGCGGCGATGCCCTTCCCCAGCGAGCTGACCACGCCGCCGGTGACGAAGATGTACTTGGTGGGAGTCGTGTTCAGCGCCGTCATCTGCTCCGCCATCCGAAAAAGAGAACCGGGGCAGGCCCCGGAGAATGGGTCAACGAACTTCTGTAGATGCGAGCAGCGCCTCGGCCCGCGCCGCGTCGGCCGGCGTGTCGATGCCGCCCTCGCCCGCCCCCACGCGCGCCACGCCGATGCGCATGCCCGCCGCCAGCGGCCGCAACTGCTCCAGCCGCTCGATGCGCTCCAGCACGCCCTCGGGCAGCGCCACCCAGCGCAGCAGCGCCTCGCGGGTGTACGCGTAGATGCCCACGTGGCGCAGGAACGATCCTGAGGCGAGGTCGCCCGGCGCAGGGTCCGCGTCGCGGACGAAGGGAACGGGAGCGCGCGAGAAGAGCATCGCCCCTCCCGCGTCGTCCCTTACCACCTTCACCACACTAGGCGTCCGCCACTCCTCGACGGACGAGAGCGGCGATGCCACGGTGCCCACGTCCCACCCGCCGTCGCGCACCAGGCGCACGGCCTCTTCCACGTGGTCCTCGCGCACGAAAGGCTCGTCGCCCTGCACGTTCACGATCACGGGAAAGCCGGCGTACCGCTCGGTCACCGCCACCTCCGCCACCCGGTCGGTCCCGGAGGGATGCGCGGGCGACGTCATCACCGCCACTGCGCCGAACGCGCGGGCGGCTTCCGCAACCTCCTCGCTGTCGGTCGCGATCGCCACCGCGTCCAGGCACCGCATGCCAACGGCCCGCCGCCAGACCCACTCCACGAGCGGCCTGCCGGCGATGTTGTGGAGCGGCTTTCGGGGGAGGCGCGAGGAGCCGAGCCGGGCCGGGATCACCCCCAGGACGGGGGCGTTCACAGGCCCTCGGAAGGGCGGAAGATGGGGCGCGCGTTCGCAATAATCACGCCATCCAACCTAGCACGCCCGTTGGCCTTTGTCAAAACCGCGGGAGGCGGTTCTGGCTCAGCGGCAGCCAGAGAGGCGGAGAGGACGGTGCACGCCTCGCCCTGGCGGCTGAAGCCGCGGGCTACAACGGCGCGAACCCCGCCTGCGCGGACTGCCGCTGCACCATTATCGCAGGGTTGATCGACCATGCAGCCGCAACGAGCCGCCCGCACCAATGCCGCTTGGCCCACCCCTCCCGCAGCGCGCAGCGCGAGTCCCCCAGCGCGTCGAAAGCGAGGAGGCGAACTGGACCCGCGCAGCCTATCGGCGGCGCCAACGGCCGTGCCTTCCCCCGCTTGCGGGGGAGGGCAGGCGAGTTTTACGAGCCGGGTGAGGGCCCCTAGCTTCCCAGGCTCACCCCAAACGTCAGCACCGGCTTCTTCTTGTCCGCCGTGGGATCGATCACCACGCGCCCCCACACCAGCGGGAAACGGAGGCCGATGCCCGGGTCCTGCACCCAGTGCGGCATGTGCTCGCCCGTGCGCCACGCGGCGCCGGTGGCGTACGCGAACTCCAGCGAGGGCACGCCCAGGAACGGCAGGTCCACGCGCGAGATGGGGATGTCGTAGCGCGAGTCGATGAACACCAGGTGATCGCCGCGCATGTCGCCGATGCCGATGGTGGGTAGCGTCGCGGCCCCGCCCAGCAGCTCGTACCGCTGCCGCGGCGCCGCCCCGCCGACGGGCGCCAGCCCGCGGAAGCTCACCGCCACCTGGTGCAGGCGGAAGGCCGTGGCCTGGAACGTCCCCGTCACCAGCGCCTGCGTGAACGTCGCATCCGCGTCACTGGCGGCCTCGAAGTCCGCGTCGCCGCTCAGCCCCTGCTCCACCTGCACGTCGCCCGCGAAGCTGGACGACGCGCGCTGCACCCGCAGGTCCGCCCCGGCGATGGCCGAGACGATCGTGCCCGCGTCGATGTCCGGGTTGTCGCGATTCAGCCCTTCGCGGTGGATCACGGCATACGGACGCCGCTCGCGGAGCGAACGGTCGCGCGACCACTGCACGCCCAGCCGCGGCCCGAACCACGACTCGCCCGCGATGAGCGGCGTCACGTACGGGCGCGTCACCATCAGCGAAGCGCGGTCGGAGTCGTAGTAGTCGCGGTAGTCGCGGCCCAGGAAGAAGGACGAGAGCGAGTTCATCAGGTCCCCGCTCTGCCACGCGTCGTTCGTCCGCGTGCCGCGCGAGAGCTCCGCCACCGCGCGGTACTCGCCGTTGCGGAACGGGACGCCGCCGCGCACCCCGCCGCCGAAGGTCTCGCGCGCGGTGCGGTACGACACCCAGGCGTCGATGCCCGGCCCGCTGTCGTCGCCCGTCGGCCGGAACCCCGCGCCGGCGGAGAGCGTGAGCCCGTCCACCCGCTCGTACGTGGGGAACGGCCGCGGGCCGAACGAGAAGCGCGACCCCGTCGCCGCCGGCGTCACCGTGACGGCGATGCTGGGCTGCGCGTTGGTCGTGCCGGCCGACGCCGTGTCGGCCTCGACCGCGACGGTGGTGTTCTGGTACGCCTCCACGATCTCGCCGTGCGTGCCCTGCCCCGTGGGGTAGATGCCGCCACCGAGGATGGTGATCGGCCCGGCGACCTTGGAGCCGGGCCGCAGGTAGAGCTGGCCGTTGAGGACGACGATGCCGCCGTCGACCGTGCCCTCCAGCTTCACCTCCGCCGCGTTGACGACCAGGTCGCCGGGGGCGTGGAAGGTGGCGGGGAGCACCGTGTCGCGCGAGAACGTCTGGTAGTTGCGGCGCGCCAGGATCTGGCGGGCGATCGCCGCGGCGCGTGTCTGGTCCTGGCCGCTCACCGACACCGTCTGCGCGTGGAGCGCGGGGGCGGCGAGGAAGGCCAGGAGCGCGAGGCAGATCGCGATCAGGTAGGTCAGCGGCGCGCGTTGCGTCATAGTTCCAGGAAGTTGCGGAGGATCTCGCGACCCCCCTCGCTGGCGATGGACTCGGGATGGAACTGCACGCCCCACACGGGATGCTCGCGGTGCCGCACGGCCTGGATCTCCGTCTCGTGCCCCGGCTCGTCGGTCCACGCCACCACCTCCAGCGCGTCCGGCAGCGTGGAGGGCTCGATCACGAGCGAGTGGTAGCGGGCCACGGTGAGCGGCGACGGCACGCCCGCGAAGATGCCCTGCCCCCGGTGCGCGATGGGCGACGTCTTCCCGTGCATGGGCCGCGCCGCGCGCACGACCCGGCCGCCGTAGGCCGCTCCGATCGACTGGTGGCCCAGGCACACGCCCAGGATCGGCGTCGTCGCGCCGAGCTCGCGGATCACATCAACCGACACGCCTGCCTCGGCCGGCGTGCACGGGCCGGGGGAGATGACGATGCGCTCCGGCGCCATCTCCCGGATCTGCTCCACCGTCAGCGCGTCGTTGCGGCGGACCTCCATCTCCGCCCCCAGTTCGCCGAGATACTGGACCAGATTCCAGGTGAAGCTGTCGTAGTTATCTATAACCAGGATCATCGCCTGCAAGCTTCTGCTGATGTTGATGCGATGCGGGGTGCCCCCTCCCGCTCGCTTAGGCTCGCACCCTCCCCCGCAAGCGGGAGAGGGTTGGTGGTTCGGTGCGCGTCGGGATCACCGCTGCGCGCCGATGGTGCGGCAGCAGCCCGCGAAGGCGGGCTTCGTGCCGTCGTAGCCCGCGGCTTTAGCCGCCAGGGCGTTGCGGGATGCGCAGCATCATCCGGGCGAGCCGCCGCGCGGACTCGCGAGTGCCCGCTACGCCCGCGGGTGGAAGCTGCGGTGCACCTGCGCGAGGTAGGTGCGGTCCACGTGCGTGTAGATCTGCGTCGTTGAGATGTCCGCGTGGCCCAGCATCTCCTGAACAGCCACGAGGTCCGCGCCGCCCTCCAGCAGGTGCGTGGCGAACGAGTGCCGCAGCGTGTGCGGGCTGACGTGCTTCTCGATGCCCGCCGCCTTCACGTGTCCCTGCAGGATCTTCCACACGCCCATGCGGGTGAGCGGCCCACCGCGCGCGTTCAGGAACACACGGCCTTCGCTCTTGCCGCGGTCCAGCTTCGGCCGCGTCTCGCGCAGGTAGATGGAGATCGCGCCGATGGCCTTGCGCCCGATGGGCACCCCGCGCTCCTTGCCGCCCTTGCCGAAGACGCTGGCGAACTCGTCGTCCAGGAACAGGTTGCGAAGCCGCAGGTCCGTCAGCTCGGACACGCGCACGCCGCTCGCGTAGGCGAACTCCAGCATCGCGCGGTCGCGCCACGCCAGCGCGTGCGACAGGTCCGGCGCGCCCATCAGCGCCTCGATCTCGGCCACGGAGAGCACGTCCGGCAGCGTGCGCCACGCCTTGGGCGCGTCGATGCGCTCGCTGGGGTCGGCCACCACCTCGTTCTCGGCCAGCAAGAAGCCGAAGTACGTGCGCAGCGCCGAGACGTTGCGGGCGATGGAGCGCGGCGCCAGGCCCAGGTCCTTTATGTGCAGCACGTACTTGCGCAGGTCCGCCGTGGTGACCTCGCGCGGGGCGGCGCGGCCCAGCGTGCGCGCGAAGCTGGCCAGGCGCACCACGTCGTGCCGGTACGCATCCACCGTGAGCTCCGAGAGGCCGCGCTCGAAGCGCATGTGGTCCAGGAAGCCCTCCACCCCGAACCGCCGTCGCGTATCGTCCAGCTCCCTCGCCGCCTGCGCCGCCGTCAGCGCCTCCGCCGCGTCCGCGTCTGCCGCCGCGGCGGATCGCTTCGCATCCGCGGAACCCTCGCCGGAGCGCCGCGAATCCGCTGGTTCTCCGCTGGACTGCCGCGCATCCGCCGATTCGCTGCCGGACCCGCTCGCATCTACCGAATCGGCGCCGGATGCCCGTGTATCTCCCGAAACCCCGGGGGGCTTCGCATCTGCCGAATCCATCGTCTACCGAACCCTTCCGGCATCTACCGAAAGCTCGCGCGCAGATCGGCTCGGACGCGCGGGAGCCGCTTCCGACGGCGGGTCGGACGGGAGATGCGGGGCGGCGGTCATGCCTCGCGGCGGCGGCTCTTCCACCACCACCAGACGACGCCGGCCAGCAGCACCAGCGCGGCGATGAAGAGCCAGCGGCCGGACGATTCCAGGCCGGCGCGGATGTGCTCCCAGTTGCGCCCCGCCGTCGCGCCCAGGTAGACGATGAGCCCGTACCAGAGCCCGGAGGCGGCAGCCAGCGGCAGGAGCGTCCGCCAGACGCCGAGCTTGCTCGTGCCCGCGAAGATGGGCACCACCGCGCGGAACATGGGCAGGAAGCGGCTCACGAAGATCACCTTCGTGCCGTGGCGGCCGTAGAACTCCGAGAGCGTGGCGAGCTGCCCCGGCTTCAGGATCGCCTTGCCGAACCGGCCCTTGAAGAAGCCGCTGCCGTACCGCCGGCCCACCGCGTACACCAGCATCGCCCCGCCCACGTTGCAGAGCCAGGTGACGAGGAAGATGCCGACGGGGTGCACCACCTTCTGCCCGGCGAGGAAGCCTCCGAAAAGGGCGATCACGTCCGCCGGCACGGGCGGGAAGACGTTCTCCACCGCCGCGAAGGCGCCGACCACGAGGTAGACGACGGCCGCGGGCAGCGCCTCCATCCAGTGCAGCAGCGCGTCGATGGCGTGGCCCATCAGCCCGCTCTCTCGCGGACACTGGAGCGCGTCACAGGCTGGAGTCGCGGCGATGGCGGGCGTGCAGCACGTCGATGCCCTCCAGGTCGTCGATTAGCGCCACGGCCATCACCGCGATCCCCTCCCCCGCCCCGATGGCGCCCATGCCCTCGTTCGTCTTCCCCTTCACCGAGACGTGGCCGGGCGAGATGCCCAGCACGCCCGCCAGCCGCTCCTGCATGGCCGGCGCGTGCGGCCCGATCTTCGGCGCCTCGCAGACCACCGTGACGTCCACGTTCACCACCTGATAGTTCCGCCCCTCCAGCAGCCGCACGACCTTGGCGAGGAGCTGGATGGAGTCCGCGTCCTTCCACTGTGCGTCGCTGGGCGGAAAGTGCCGCCCGATGTCTCCCAGCCCCGCCGCGCCCAGCAGCGCGTCGGTCACCGCGTGCGCCACGGCGTCCGCGTCGGAGTGGCCGGTCAGGCCGCGCTCCGCCGGGATCTCCACGCCGCCCAGGATCAGCTTCCGCCCTTCCGCGAACCGGTGCGAGTCATAGCCGTGCCCAATCCGCATCCACCCGTCTCCTCGTCCGTTCGCCGCGGCCGGTGCCGCCTGTCGTCGCATTTCGGGAGATGCGCAGCCGACCGAGAATCCCCGCTCCGCCACGCATCTCCACCCTTCGGCGGGTCTTCGCCGCCGCGTGCAACAATACCGCCCGCGCCAGGCTACAGCAACGCTCGCGCCGCAGCCTCGGGAGGCGAGACAGCCTGCTGATCGCCATGATGCTTGACGCGTCAACTGTTTTGATGTAATCTATCCGTCATGCAGAGCGAGAGCAGCAAGATCCAGCGGGAGATCAAGCAGCGGCAGCCGTTCAGGACGGCGGCGCAGGAGGCGACGGTGAGCCTGCTGCGCACGGCCGACCTGGTGCGCCGGCGGGTGACGCAGGCGGTGGAGCCGTTCGGCGTGACGGTGCAGCAGTTCAACGTGCTGCGCATCCTCCGCGGCGCGGGAGACGAGCCGATGCCCACGCTGGAGGTGGCGGACCGGATGCTGGAGCAGACGCCGGGCATCACCCGGCTGCTGGACCGGCTGGAGGCGAAGGGCCTGGTGCGGCGCGAGCGCTGCCCCGAAGACCGCCGCCGCGTGCTGTGCTGGATCACGCCCCAGGGCCTGGATCTGCTCCGGCAGATGGACGCCGCCCTCGATGCCGCGGACGACGCCGCCATCGGCAAGCTCGACGCGGCGGAGGTGCGCCAGCTCATCACCCTGCTGGACCGGGTACGCGAGGAATGAACTCTCGCCGTGCGCGGAAGCTTGACGCATCAACCGATGTTCAGACGTTCACCCCTGTCCCGAAGCGGGACGCCACCCAGCACAGGAGAACTCCAGATGAGCAGCTATTCCGCAGCTTCGCCGGCCGACACGCGCGGAGGCTTCTTCCACCGGCTGATTGCGACAGACGGGAGCGGCGCGACCGCCCTGCTCCGCATCACGCTGGCGATCATCATGTTCCCGCACGGCGCCCAGAAGGTGCTCGGCTGGTTCGGCGGCTACGGCTTCACCGGCACGATGGGCTTCTTCACGGGCCAGATGAAGATCCCGTACATCTTCGCGCTGCTCGCCATCATCGCAGAGTTCCTCGGCGCCATCGGCCTGCTCGTGGGCCTGCTGACGCGCGTCGCTGCGTTCGGCATCGCGTGCGTGATGGTCGTCGCCGTCGCGACCACGCACCTGCCGAACGGCTTCTTCATGAACTGGACGGGCCAGCAGAAGGGCGAGGGCTTCGAGTACCACCTTCTCGTCATCGCCATCGCCGTCTTCCTCATGATCCGCGGCGCCGGCGCCGCCTCGCTGGACCGCATGCTGTCAAACCGGCGATAGGCAACGCCTGGCGGCTGAAGCCGCGGCTACAACGGCACAAAGGCAGCCTGCGCGGCCTGCGTTCCGGACGGTTCGGCGCGGTGGATGGTGACGCAACGGGTTGCCAAACAAGAAGATGGGGCGTCGCGGAGATCATCCGCGGCGTCCCATCTGCCGTTTGCCGTCCACCCAGCCGCGACTTCGCCAGCTACCTGCGAAGCTCACACGGCAGCAGCCTGCGAAGGCAGGCTTCGTGCTTTTGTAGCCCGCGGCTTTAGCCGCTTGGGCGCCTGCCGCCGCGAGATCGTCGCCGCTGGCTCGCAGCTCCGTCGTCGGATGTAAAAAAGGGGCGCGGCGGATTCGCATCCGCC